>CALFUV010000006.1 GCA_937929825.1 uncultured Patescibacteria group bacterium | reverse complement strand
ATCATCCGTTTATTTGGCCTAGCATCTATTAGCGCGGCTTATGTGGCGGTAGCTTTAACTTTTTCCAGCACTATCATTATTGTTAAAATGCTTTCGGAAAAACAGGCTTTAGAATCATTATACGGACGTTTAGCTGTGGGTATGCTTTTAGTGCAGGACTTCTTGGCTATTTTTGCCTTAGTTCTGCTCTCCGGCTTTTCCACGGACCAAACTCCCCAACTGGCAGAATTATTTTTTATTCTTCTTAAAGGAGCGGGCCTGGTAATGCTGGCCCTACTTTCTGGGCGCTATCTTTTGCCGTCTTTATTTATGAAACTAGCACGTAATTCAGAACTATTGTTGCTAGCTAGTATTGCTTGGTGTTTTGTCTTTTCCTTAATGGCTGTACTAGGCGGCTTTTCTATAGAAATTGGAGCTTTTTTGGCAGGCTTAGCGCTGGCTCGCTTGCCTTATCATTTGGAAATCAGCGGCCGGGTAAAAAGTTTGCGCGATTTTTTCATTACCATATTCTTTGTAGTACTGGGCAGTCAGCTAATGCTTTCTACTATTGCTTCACTGGCTTTGCCTTTTATAGTCTTATCTTTATTTGTGCTTATAGGAAATCCTTTAATTGTTATGCTGATTATGAGACAAATGGGCTATACCAAAAGAACTGGTTTTATGGTTGGCTTAACTGTGGCTCAAATCAGCGAGTTTTCTTTAATACTCATGAATCTTGGTTTTAATCTTGGGCATGTCAGCCAAACTGAAGTGGCGCTGGTTACTTTAGTGGGTATTACCACCATCACTATTTCCAGTTATTTAATTACTTACAGCGACAGGATTTATTCCGGTTTAGCTCCTTATTTACAAAAATTTGAACGACCAACAATCTCTGAATCACCGATGAAAGCTGAAGATATGAGCAATCACGTAGTCATTTTTGGTTGTGATCGTTTGGGAGAACGCCTGGTAAGCGCAATTCAAAAAATTGGTTTGCCGTTGTTAATCATAGATTTTGACCCGGAAACTATTGCCAGACTCTCTAAACGTCAAGTGCTTTGTTATTACGGTGATATGAGCGATCCTGATATTTACGATAAAACGCAACTTGGTAAAGCTAGACTTATTATTTCCACGGTGCCTGATGTGGATAATAACCGGTTATTAATAGCTGACGCCAAAAAACGCGGGGCCACCGCGCCGATTTACGTTACAGCCGACACTTGGCAAGATACCCAACTATTATACCGTGCTGGAGCGGATTATGTTATCTTCCCCCACTATTTAACAGGCCAACATTTAGGAGAAATTTTGCATCAATTAATGCTTAATCCGGCTGTTACTCAGCAAGAGCGTGAACGTCATTTAGCTGAATTATTAGAACACTACAACTTACGCCATAAAGCTTAATTATGAACTTTCAGTTATTCAATACAATTTCCCGTCAGAAAGAAATTTTTTCACCCAGACAAGGTGATATGGTAGGCTTATACACCTGCGGTCCTACGGTGTACGCCCCGCCTCACCTTGGTAATTTACGTACTTATATTTTTGAAGATATATTAAAACGTACTCTGCTTTTTAATGGCTACAAAGTCAAGCATGTGATGAATATTACTGATGTTGGCCATTTAACCAGCGATGCAGATGAAGGTGAAGATAAAATGGAAAAAGGCGCGCGTACTGCCGGTAAAACAGTTTGGCAGCTGGCTGAAATGTATACTGAACTTTTCCAAAATAATTTAAAAGATTTAAATATCTTACCGCCTGATATTTGGTGCAAAGCGACTGATCATATTACAGAACAAATAGCCTTAATAAAAAAACTGGAAGATAAAGGTTATACATACCAAACATCTGATGGCGTTTATTTTGATACTTCTAAACTGACTAATTACGGCAAATTAGCCCAACTTAATACTGCCGGGCAAAAAGCCGGCGCGCGGGTAGAGACTAATCCTGAAAAGAAAAATCCCACCGATTTTGCTCTTTGGAAATTATCACCCACTGATGCCAAACGACAAATGGAATGGCCCAGTCCTTGGGGCACAGGTTTCCCCGGCTGGCATATTGAATGTTCAGCTATGGCTATAAAATACTTAGGCGAAACTTTTGATATTCACTGCGGCGGCATTGATCACATTCCGGTACACCATACCAATGAAATTGCCCAATCAGAAGCGGCTACGGGTAAACCATTTGTTCGCTACTGGCTGCATGGGGAATTCTTGGTAATAAACGAAAAAAGAATGGGTAAAAGCGAAGGTAATCTGCTGACATTAGATTGGCTAAAAAATGAAGGTGTCTCGCCGCTGGCTTATCGTTACTTCTGTTTAGGCACACACTACCGCAAACCGCTAAATTTCTCGCTGGAAGCGGTTTTATCTGCTCAAAAAGCCCTTACTAACCTATACAATAAAATAGCTACTATGGATAAACCGGCCATAGGTTGCGCTGAGTATGAAGCTAAATTTAAAGAGGCCATAAATG
Source organism: uncultured Patescibacteria group bacterium (assembly GCA_937929825.1). Taxonomy (GTDB): domain Bacteria; phylum Patescibacteriota; class Patescibacteriia; order Veblenbacterales; family UBA10138; genus UBA10138. The sequence continues at coordinate 33,836 of CALFUV010000006.1, read as the reverse complement.
ATGATTTAAATACACCTCAAGCTTTGGCTGTTGTTTGGGAGATGATGAAATCAGATTATCCGGATTCAGCTAAAAAACAATCTTTGTTAAAAATGGATGAAGTATTAGGTTTGGGTTTAAAAAATGTACCCAAGCTTACTATTCCGCCTGAAGTCCAAGCTCTGGTAGAAGATCGGAAAAGGGTGAGACTTGCCCGAGATTACGCCAAAGCTGACGACATCAGAAATCGCCTTAAAGAACTGGGTTTTACGGTAGATGATACTGACCTGGGGCCAGTGGTGAAAAAATTGAGGTAAATCAACAAATCTATCTCTAATTATTTCGCACAACATTTAAGAGTATGCGAAGTTTGCGGAACATAGTAGAGAAAATTTAGGTGAGACACAAGCCGAGTGCCGAACCTTTATATACGCGCTACGCAAATATACACTAAAGTTACCAATCCCAGTTTAAAAAATATCAAAAGCCTGCTGGTATAAAAATGCCAACTATTCTCCTATTCGCGCGAATTAGACTATAATAAAATTTGCTGCAAAACCAATTTCAAAATATATAACCTAAGCTATGCCAAATTTCTGGGTCACACTCAAGAAACCAATCCTGGCCTTGGCCCCCATGGCTGGGGTAACAGATACGCCTTTTCGGCAAATGTGCAAACGTTACGGAGCTGATGTTATCTACACTGAATTTGCCAGTGTAGATGCTCTTACTCATGGCAATATTAAAACTCGTGAGATGATAGCTTTTGAGCCCTCAGAGCAACCGGTAGTCTGTCAAATATTTGGCAGTAAACCTGAACTATTTTATAAATCAGCTAAAATCTTGGAAGAAATGGGCTTTTCGGGTATAGATATAAACTTTGGTTGCCCGGCTTATAAAGTGGTAAAATCTGGCGGTGGAGTGAAACTAATGCGTAATTTAGGCTTGTGTGAAGAATTGGTACAGGCTACCTGTGAAGGGGGTAAATTACCGGTTTCCATAAAAATACGCGCTTCTATTAGCAAAGATGTAAATACTAAAGATAAAGTTGAAGATGAAGATAAACTAGATAAATTTGAATGCCCTGTAGATAAAGTAACCGCTCTTGATTTAGTTAAAAAAATAAATCATCTGCCAGTTAGCGCTATTATGCTTCACGCCCGTTCCTATGAACAGCCGTTTGATGGCGAACCTGATTTAGAAATGGTCAAAGAAGTGCGAAAAATATGGCCCGGCATTTTATTGGCCAATGGTGGTATTTACTCCCCAGAAAAAGCCAAAGAAATTTTAGACTCAACTAATGTTGATGGCTTAGGTATTGCCCGCGGGGCCTGGGGACGACCTTGGATCTTTCAGCAAATCAAGGATTATTTGGCTACTAGCACTTATAAAACATTATCTTGGGAGCAAATTAAATCAATTATAATACAGCATGCTGAACTAACACTGGCTAATAAAGGAGATTATGGCTTAATTGAATTACGTAAACATCTAGCTCATTATGTTAAAGGTACCAAGGGCGCCAGCGAGCTCCGTGCCAAACTAGTGCAAATTAAAACATTGGCTGACGTAAAAAATATTATATCTTAATACCCTATTTATTGTTTATCCCCGCCGGTTAAGCACGAACTGAAAAGATAAATAATAAATAAACAATCTTAAAACCAGCTATCGCTTGATAATTTTTCACCCTTTTCCATCGGCAGTTGTTTTAAAATATCCCGTTCTTTTTTACTTAAACGAGAAGGCGTAATTATTTTTATAGTAACTAATAAATCGCCTCGTCCTCTGCCGTGCAAATAAGGAACACCCTTGCCTTCCAATTTTATAACCGTACCTGCTTGTGTACCGGCGGGGATTTTTAATTGTACTTCACCATCAAGTGTAAATAAAGGCACACTGCCGCCCAAAGCAGCTACAGGAAAACTTATTTGTTTTTGGGTTAACAAATCATAACCTTGACGTTTAAAAACTTTATCTGGCCGAACACGTATCAACAAATATAAACTACCAGCTGGTCCACCCCTAATACCCGGCTCACCCTCACCCTTTAATTCAATCGTCTGACCATCAGCAATACCAGCGGGAATTTTTACTTTAAGTTCTTTTAATCCTGGTTCACTCCCCTTGCCCCGGCAACGACTGCATAATTTTTCAGCTCGCTTGCCTTCGCCGCCGCAATCCGGACACGTACTAATACTACGCATAGCACCCAAAAAAGTTCTTTGCACTTGTTCCACCTGCCCTTGCCCGCCGCAAGTAGAACAGGTTGTCACTTTAACTCCAGACTCTACTCCGGTTCCACCGCATTTACTACAAACCACATTTTTTTCAAATCTTAAAATCTTTTCTGTACCAAAAACAGATTCTCGAAAATCAATGGCTGTTTCAAATTGAATATCAGCGCCTTTTCTCGGACCAGCTTTTCTGCTTCTTCTGCTAGAACCACCAAAAATATCGCCAAAACCAAATAAATCTCCCAAATCACCAAAATTATCAAAATCAACTTTAAATCCACTTTGATTAAACCCCCCACCAGCGTGGGCAAAATCTTGCCAATTAAAACCGCTGGGCCCGCCGGCGCTTTCAAAAGCGGCCCCAAACTGATCATATTGCTTGCGTTTATCCGGGTTACCCAAAACCTGATAAGCTTCATTTATTTCTTTAAACTTAGCATCAGAACCTCCGTGTTTATCAGGATGGTGTTCATGAGCCAATCTCCTGAAGGCTTTTTTAATTTCCTCCTGACTGGCTCCTTTGCTTACTCCTAATATTTGATAATAATCTTTAGACACAAAATTTATAAAATTAAAAGGTAAACGCGCTTTTAAAGGACGTTTACCGTTAAGGGGGTTAAAGGCGACATAACTTTTCTATCATGATTGCATAAGTGGTATCTTTTGGTATCGGGAGCGAAGCATAAGCCGTTAAACAACTAATGCGACCGCGGGTGGTAGTAATATTACCTTCACAAGGTTCTTTATAAATATCATTACCTACACCGATAACTCTCACTGTCTGTTTTCTGGGGTCAACAAGTTCAATTTTGAACTTATAACCATCGAGGTTTATAACCTCAACGGGGCACCCGCGGCTTCTTTGCTTAAATCTATACTGAATTCTCTGGTGTATTTTTTCTTTGGTTGGATTCGTCCACCTTTTGTCATCGCATACCTCTTTTGTTTTTGAGTGTGTTCCCCTTACGATAAACGAGAAAATTGCTAATGTCAAGGTTTAAGCTGTCTTAAATCCTATTTCAGGAGCCTGGCTTGAACCTTCATCTATCTTACCGAACTGGTCTTCATACTTTTTAACATTATCTAACAGCGCCGCGACCAATCGCTTGGTGTGTGCCGGTGATAAATAAACACGGGCACTTACAATACCTGAAGGTGGCATAAGATTAAGAAAATCTATCACAAATTCTTCCCGGGAATGGGCAATTTGCGCCATATTAGCGTAAACTCCTTTCAATACGTCATCTGTGATTTTAACTTGAATTTGTTGTGGTTGATTACTCATAAATTAATTATTTATATTAAGAATAAAGAATTATTGATTAATATATTTGCTTATTTAGTCACAAACCAATAATAATTCAACTAAATTTATATACCTAGCTTAGGTAATAAGTTTTCAGGTTTGTTTAGTAAAAAACTGCAATTTATCTTTTAAAGCTTTTTTCTCTATTTCCCAAATTGCTATTTTCTCGGCATACTTCTTTTCCAATTCTTTAACCTGATCATCTGTCTTACCCTGCTTTGCCTGTTCAAGCTTCTTTTGAGCTTCTTTGATTAATTGATCCTTAATCTGAGTACGAATCATTACATACATTGTTACACCCGGCGCAAAAGGAGTGGCCAAACGCCTTAATATTTCTTTAATTTTCATAAATACTTACTTTTTAATTTCTTCGTAATCACCTTTAATTGGTTCAGTTGATGTACCAGCCGACTGACTGCCACCTTCTGCGCTTGTTTGACTGGAACTGTCTGAAGAACTGCTGGGTGCTGATTGCTTATACATAGTTTCGCCTATTTTTATAGCTGCTTGCTGAAGAGCATCTAAACTATTTTTGATTGCTTGAACATCATTGCCGTCTTTAGCCTTTTTAACTTCTTCCAGTTTTTCCTCCACTGCTTTCTTAACATCTTCAGGTACTTTATCACCCTGATCTCTAAGCATTTTTTCAGTTTGATAAATTGTACTTTCAGCCACATTTTGCATATCTACTAACTCACGCTTTTTCTTATCTTCTTCAGCGTGTAATTCAGCTTCTTTTTTCATTTTCTCCACTTCTTCTTTAGAAAGTCCACTGGAGGCTGTAATAGTGATATGCTGTGCTTTGCCAGTAGCTTTATCAGTAGCTTTTACATTTAAAATACCATTGGCATCAATATCAAAATTAACTTCAATTTGGGGCATACCACGCGGTGCCGGAGGAATACCATCCAAAATAAACCGGCCTAATGTTTTATTATCACGGGCAAATTCACGCTCACCCTGCAAAACATGGATTTCCACACTGGTTTGCCCATCAGCCGCTGTAGAAAAAATCTGACTCTTACTGGTAGGAATAGTAGTATTTCTGTCTATAAGCTTAGTCATTACCCCGCCTAAGGTTTCTATACCCAAAGAAAGAGGGGTAACATCAAGTAATAGAACATCTTTAACTTCACCTTGTAATACTCCAGCTTGTACTGCCGCGCCAATAGCCACAACTTCGTCAGGATTAACACTGGCATTAGCTTTTTTACCAAAAAACTTTTCTACTGTCTCAATCACTTTGGGCATACGTGTCATACCCCCCACCAATACCACTTCATTAATATCACTAGTTTTAAGACCAGCATCAGCTAAGGCTTTACGTGTTGGTTCTAAAGTTTTTTCAATCAAATCACTCACTAATTCTTCTAACTTGGCTCGACTTAATTTCATTACTAAATGTTTGGGTCCAGAAGCATCACTGGTTATAAACGGTTGATTAATCTCGGTTTCAGTCGCGGTTGATAATTCAATCTTGGCTTTTTCAGCTGCCTCTTTAACACGCTGAAGAGCTAGTGGATCTTTTGACAAATCAATACCGTTTTCCCGTTTAAACTGATCAACTATATAATTAATTATTCGCTGATCAAAGTCATCACCCCCCAAATGTGTATCACCATTAGTAGCTTTGACTTCCACCGTATCTGAAGAAACTTCCAAAATAGAAATATCAAAAGTCCCGCCGCCAAGATCATAAACCGCTATCCGTTCATCTTTCTTTTTATCAAATCCATAAGCTAAGGCGGCGGCGGTTGGTTCATTAATAATACGCCGTACTTTTAATCCAGCGATTTCACCTGCATCTTTAGTGGCTTGCCGCTGTGCATCATCAAAATATGCCGGTACAGTAATAACCGCTTCGGTAATGGTCTGTCCGAGTTTACTTTCAGCATCGGCTTTCATTTTTTGTAATATCATAGCGCTGATTTCTTGTGGTGTATATTCTTTTCCTTGCATCACTACTTTTACACCATCACCAGCTTGCACTAATTTAAAAGGTAAAACTTTTAAATCTCGCTGTACTTCGGGGTCGCTCCATCTACGGCCAATAAGACGTTTAATTGAATAAAGAGTATTTTCAGGATTAGTTACTGCCTGACGCTTAGCTAATAATCCTACTAAACGTTCACCGTTTTTAGCCATAGCTACCACTGAAGGAGTAGTACGTACACCCTCTTTGTTTTCCAATACTTTAGGCTGTCCGCCTTCCATAATGGCCATACAAGAGTTAGTGGTGCCCAAATCAATACCTAAAATTTTGCTCATAGTAAAATTAATTAATTGATAATTAAATTAAAAATTAGTTGTTTCCCTCCTCTTAGCGCCTGTAATTACAGGCGCTAAGAGGAGGGCTAAACCGCCCCTTAGGGGGGCTTAGCTTACTTAACCTCCACTTTAACAGTCTTAGGCTTAGCCCGCTCTTCTTTGGGTATTTCTATTTTCAACATACCTTTTTCATAAGTAGCCTTGGCTTTATTACCGTCAACCGCTGTTGGCAAGGCCACCGAACGGTGGAATGAGCCATAGCGCACCTCTTTGCGATAATAATTTTTCTCATCTACTTCCGACTTTTGCTCTACCTTACCTTCAATGGTTAAAACATCATTCTCAATAGAAATATTAACCTTTTCCGGATCAATACCTGCCAAGGGTGTCTCTACCACTACTGTATCTTTAGTCTGATATACATCCAAAGCTGGTACAAAACTACCCAATCTGCTAAAACCTCCCCAATCTTCAAAAAACTTATCAAACTCATCCAGAGCTGGCATCATTGGTGTCCATCTTACAAGTGCCATATATTCACCTCCTTTCTTTTTAAAATTATGAATATTTATAAGGGGGTTAGTCCCCAAGACGCGGCGTTCTGTAATCTTTATTTAAAACTACAGCACGCCGCCGTCTTGAGCACCGACCAAGAGTAAATAACGCTTACTCTAAAAATCTTCGCCCAAATCTGTCTCGTCTTCAGTAGTTTCACCAACGTCGTCAATGGGTATAAGAGGTACTTCACATGAAGGACAACGCCCACGAGCCTCATCGGTGTAACCGCATTCAGGACAGATGTAATCCATATTATTTATTAAAGATAAAAAATTAATAGATTAAATATAAAATTATTTGTTTTTATACTTTTTTACTTTTTGATTTTTAATATTTACTTTATATTTTGCCTTTATTTACCGACCTTCACTCGTGCTGGTTGTAAGACTTTATCATGAAGATAAAAACCAGTCCTAACTTCCTCTACCACCAAACCAGTTTTACCATTTTCAACTTCTTCCACTGCTTCATGCAACTCCGGATTAAACCTTTCTCCCACCACATCCATTTCTTTAACACCATGATACGCTAAAATCTCCAAAAGACGAGTTTGAATATGCCTAATACCTTCCACCCACTGGCTACCAGCCTCTTCTTTAGGCACCGCTCGCAAAGCTTGTTTAAAATAATCAACCAAAGGCAATAATTCTTTAAGTAATTCCTGGTTAGCGTATTTTATAAGGCCTGCTATTTTTTCATCAGTTTCACGTTTAAGATTAATATAATCTGCCTTGGCTCGTTGCCAACCAGCTAAATATTCCTCGGCCTGTTGTTTAACTACCGAAAGTTGATCGTCTGCCATATTTTCTTCAGTTTTTGGTAATGGTTGCGACATAATTTAATCTACCAATATTAGCTTCATAATCCATTCTCACTGGTCCCAATAAACCAAATAAAATTGGCTGGTCTTCAAGGTGAAAATGTGTATAAATAATAGCACAATCTTCTCCTAAAGGATTTTCAGAGCCTATTTTCACTTCAATACGCTGGTTGACAAAAGACCATAACTGGCGCAAGCTTTCATCTAAATGATCTACCACTTGACCAATTTCCCTAACCATACTGATATCAGCAAACTCAGGTTGTTGGAAAAGATTAGCTAAACCTGTATAATAAGTTTCATCTTTAGAAAAAGCTAACAGGGCAGCTACTTGAGAAAAAGAGGCCAATCTTCTAGCTAAAGCTTTAGCTTTAGCCTCGGTCAGAATATTATTCTGTATAATTTCCCTTAAAGACTTTTGCTCAGCTGGTTTAGGCTCTTTAGGCTGCATTAAATTATCAAGGTAATACTGAAACCCCTTAGCTGTGGGCACACGACCGGCTGAAGTATGAGGTTGTCTAAGCAAACCCTGCTCTTCTAAAATAGCCATGTCATTCCTAATAGTAGCTGAACTGACGCCTAATTTAGCCTCTAGAGCCTTAGAACCAACGGGCTCTGCTTGCCTGATATAACAACGGATAACCTCAGCTAATAATTTATTGTGTCTTTCCAGCATAAAATAAGGCTTTTCACTTATTAGCACTCTCATACTTAGAGTGCTAATTCCATTATATATAACACTTAAAAAGCTTGTCAAGTCCTATTAAATTATTCGTGTCTTAGGGCCTCTATTGGGTCAAGCTCAGCTGCCCGACGGGCTGGATAAAGGCCAAAAATAAGGCCGCAAGCTACAGAAAAGCCTACTGCTAATAAAATTGAATAAGCTGGCACAATAAATTGCCAAGCAAAACCTAAATAACCAGCAACTACTGATATTAAATAAACAATGAGCACGCCAATGATAATCCCTGTTATTCCCCCAGCGAAAGTAACCATAACTGCTTCACTTAAAAATTGTCGTAGTATTTGACTACGAGTAGCACCTACTGCTTTACGTAAACCAATTTCAAAAGTTCTTTCCAAAACAGAAACATACATAATATTCATAATACCTACTCCTCCAACAATTAAACTAATAGCTGCCAGAGCCACTAATAAAATAGTAAAACCGCCAATTATAGTATCTAAAACATCAGTAAATTCATCCACAGTTTGTAAAATGAAATCATCTTTATCTGGATTATCATGATCAAGGTTGTGCCTAGAACGAAGCAAATCCTCAATATCAGATATGGTAATTTTAAGTTTATTCTTATCGGCATATTTGACCGTAATACTGTTTATATGATCAACACCTAAAAGTCTTTTTTGTAAGGTTTGTACTGGCACATAAACCATGTCATCAAGATTAAAAAATAAAACAGCACCTCTGGTTTTAAAAGTCCCTATAACCGTAAAATTCTGATTTTTAAGTTTGATAATCTGCCCCACAGGATTTTGATCGCCATATAAATCACGAGCCGCGCCAGCACCCAATACAGCCACCCGCGCTAAACTAGCATCTTCTTCTTCTGTAAAAAAACGACCTTCGGCTATTTGTCCATTATCTATTTGTAAAAAATTTCCCGAAACTCCATAAAGCATAACCGTTTTTTTATTATACCTAGAAGTCGCTACTACCTGCCCTATTTGTGTGGCATAAGCTGTCGCTATATTAGGCAATCTTTTAATAGCTTCTAAATCACTAATTTTCAAAGAGGTAATAACAGTACCTAAAGCTATAGCTTCCTGACTTTGGCCGCTATTGATACTGCCGGTATTAGGCACCCGTGTTTCAATTTGAATTATATTAGTGCCAAATTGTTCAAATTGAGCTATTAAAAAACCTTTAACGCCTTGAGCTGAAGAAATGACAATTATTACTGAAGCAATAGAAATAACTATCCCCAAACCAGTAAGCAGGGTGCGTAAAGGATTACGGCGGAAAGATGTTAAAGCTAAGGAGATATAAGCTCGGCTATTCATAACGCAAGGCTGTAATAGGATCAAGTTTAGCTGCCCGACGAGCAGGATAAAAACCAAACAACAACCCAATTATAAGGCCAACTGATACTGCCAAAATAATAGATGACCAAGAAACGATAAAAACCCAATCATAGCCTAGCGCCCGAGCTATAATTGTCACTAAACCAGAAATAGCCGCTCCGCCTAAAATACCTATTACCGAACCTATACCTGTCACCACTAAAGTTTCTAGTAAAAACTGATTTTGAATATTGGCTTGCTTAGCACCTACTGCTTTACGTAAACCAATTTCTCTATAACGTTCCGTAACAGCTACCAACATAATATTCATAATACCAATACCGCCAACCAATAAACTAATAGCCGCAATAGCCGCCAAGAAAAATTTAAAAGCGTCCGTAACCGTTCTTAATAACTCTACAGCATCGGCTGCGTTGCGAACAGAAAAATCATCTTCTTCGGCTGAACTAATATTATGCCGATCTCTTAAAACTTCTTTTATACCAGCCACAGTAATTTCAATATTTTCAGCTTTATCCACCCGACCCCGTATAAGAGACAAATGCCTTTGTCCTAATAATATTTTTTGAGCAGTGTTTAAAGGAATAAAAACATAATTATCTAAATTAGAAAAACCTACACGGCCCCGGGGCTCCAAAACACCAATTACACGAAATAATTCCCGCTTAATTTTAAAAGTTTTACCTAGAGGATCATCTCCGGCCCATAAATCTTGTGCTACCCGATAACCAACCACTGCTACCCGGGCCAAACCAGCATCTTCCTCTCGTGTAAAAAATCGACCAGCTTTAAATTTAACATTTTCTACCTCTGGATAACTAGCTTCCACTCCCATAAATGTCCCGGCTCCTAATTCCTGATTATCATAAACCATTGGCGCTTTGCCTTGGGCATAACCGGAAGCTGCTACTAAATGCTGAGTACGAGAATCATTTAATAAAGCTTTAACATCATCATTAACTAATGTTTTAACTTGAATACCAAAAACACTGGCAGGCGGACCTTTTTCATCAGACGCACCTGGTAAAACACCAACCAAATTAGATCCCAAGGAATTTACCTGTGAAATAATAAGTGCCTGTGCGCCGGCTCCTAATGAAATTATCAATACCACTGAACCAATGCCAATAATTAACCCAAGCATAGTTAAAAAAGAACGCAATGGATTAGCGCGTAAATTGGATAGAGATAATTTGAATATATTGCGAACTTCCATGTTGTTTAATATTGAATACAGCAACAAGAATTATGGTTTTATTCCTTAATTCACGATTTCTGATCCCATTTCTTTCTACTTCAATTCTCCCTCTAAAGCTTGCTGACGTTTGGCTTCATCAACTAATTCATCCGACACCAATAAACCATCTTTAAGTCGCAAAATACGCTTGGCGTAAGCAGCGGTAGTTGTTTCGTGTGTTACTAAAATAATAGTTTTTCCTTGCTTATTAAGCTCATCTAAAATTTTCATAATTTGACTGCCTGACTTTGAGTCAAGATTGCCTGTAGGCTCATCAGCAAAAATAACGCTTGGTCTATTAACCAGAGCTCTAGCAATGGCTACTCGCTGCTTTTCTCCTCCTGAGAGTTGACTAGACAGATAGCTTTCTCGGTGCTCCAACCCCACGGCCTCAATAGCTTCCTTGGCTCTGGTTAAACGCTCTTTTTCAGATAAATCCACATATAGTAAGGGTAATTTAACATTATCCAGCACGCTGGTTTTAGGCAGTAAATAAAACTGCTGAAAAACAAAACCAACATCTTTTGATCGTTTAACTGCTAATTCATCGTCTGATAAACCAGAGACATCTCTGCCAGCAAAAAAATACTGACCACCGGTTAAATGATCTAAAAATCCCATAATATGCATCAAGGTGCTTTTACCTGAACCTGAAGGACCCATAATGGAAACAAATTCGCCTGCTTGTATCTCAAAGCTCAAACCATGTAAAACTTTGGTTACCACTTCACCGCTTTTAAATTCTTTAGTTAGGTTTAATACCTTAAATAATACTTGTGACATTTTATTTACCGTTTTGCCTAAAAGTTATAACCTGCTCGCCAATACTTAAACCATCTAAAACTTCTACTAATCCCTGATCACCCCGCAGTCCAATTTTTACCGGCCGGCGAATAACTTCAGCCCCTTGTAAAATTTCCACAAAAGCCTGCCTATTTTCATCATATTTTACTGCGCGTAAAGGAGCTACCAAAACATTTTCCAAGACCGCTGCAGTAATCTCCACATTAGCAGTCATGCCCGGTTTAATTTTCTCGTCATTATCATCAAATAAAACAGTAACTTCATAATAAACCACTTCAGCTATCACAGTAGAAGCCGGATCAATAAAAGAAACATGGCCGCTAAAATGCTCGGCGCTGCCAAAAGCATCCAGTGTAATATCGGCAGTTTGACCAACCGCTAATTTAGCTATATCTGATTCTGGGACCTGTACTTTAATCTCTTTATCACCTGCGGCCAAAATAACAACTACCGGCTGTGTAAGTGAGATGGTTTCCCCTACCTTGTTGTTAACTCGTGTCACAATACCGGAAACAGGCGCTATCAATAATCTGTCAGCTAAATCGTTTTGAGCTCTTAATAAAGCAGCGCGGGCTGATTCAACCGCTGCTTCCGCTACTTTAACATCATAAGTTTGAGCTGGCGCTTTTGCTTGTTCCAAACGAAGTTTAGCCTCAGCCAAGACTCTTTCAGCTGACTGAACCTGTTGTTGTTCAGCAACTTGTGCTGCCTGATAAGCGGCTAACAAAGAGGCGTAACTGGCACTGCTAGTGTTGGGAATATTAATTGTCCAACTATCATTAACATACAAAGTGCCAGTAGCAGAAAACTGAATATTTAAACCTAAATTTCCCAAAGGCACCGGAGTTAATCGGCTACCAGTTTGATTAATACCTGACTCCAAACCGAAATAAGAATATGTTGGGCTGTTTGTATCATCAATTCTAATAATATAACTACCGCTGGTTTGTCCTTTATAAGTACCGGTAACTGTTATAGTGGCTGTAGAAAGATTGCCGGGGTTAGCTACAGCTATCGCTGGCAAACCAATAAGTTGGGCCCAAGCATTGGCCACCGCTTGAGCTTGTGTGGTTTTAATATTGGCTAAATTAGTTTCAGCTGTTTTCACGGCCGCCTCATAAACAGCAATATCTTCATTTTTGGCACCGGCCCTAATTTTATCTAATGTGGCTTGAGCGCTTTTTAAACCAGCTTCAGCAGATAACAAAGCGCTTTGTGTATCACGACTATCAAGAATCGCCAAGAGTTGTCCGGCTTTAACCTGATCGCCTACTTTTACTCTTAACTCAGTTAATCGGCCGGGTGATTTAAAATTCAATCTAACTTCTTCAGCCGCTTTAACTGTACCCGTAGCAGAAACAGTTTGCACTAAAGTTTGCCGCTTAATAACTTCAGTGTTGTATCGCGGCTGTGCATTTTTATTACGTTGATATAAAACTCCACCAGTCAGTAAAGCTATAATCACTAAAATAATCCAGAACCATTTTTTTTTGAAAAATGAAAAAAAATTCATCATCATAAGGTTATTTAATTATTATTTTTTAATTTACCCAATTGTTTAGTAAGCTGATTAATAAACCCCTGAAGCATTTCGGCCTTAATCATACAAAGTGTACCTGACTTAACCATAACCAATAATTTGTCACCTGTAGATAAACCTAAAAATCGCCTTATTGATGATGGTATAACTACTTGCCCCTTTTGCCCCAAAATAGCTGTCCCCAGTAATTCTGGGTGAATATTATTTTCTAAAAACTTACCTTTTTTAGGTTTTAATTTATATTTATTCATAATTTAGCTAAACTTTTAAATAATTAACCTTACCCTACAATGATAATCACTAAGTATGAAATGTATAATATTTCATACTATGATAATATTACATAAAATAAAAAAAGTCAAGACATTAAAAAATTGACTATGGCAAGCAATAATCTATAATTAATTTATATTTATGCAAAGATGCTCAAAATGCGGCGGCAATACCGACGGTTATAAATGCAAACAATGCGGTCAGGAAATGTTTGAGCCTGATCCTTATCATCCCTGCGGCCGGGAAAGAGTACAGCAAAAATACGCCGCCTGCGGCCAAGCTGAAGATAATTGTCTTTGCTAAAATTAATTTAATTTTGTTGTAATGGAGAAATAATTTCCCACCCTGCCGGCACCTCGCATGGAGTAGAAAATTCTTTTATTTGTCCGCTCACCAATTCTTTAGCTGTAGTTATCACCTGAATGCAAAAAGACTGTTCTTGTTCTTGAGGTAAACTTTCACTGTTGACTGCTAAAGAAAAACTATTAAAAACGCTTGTTAAATCACGCGCCATAGCTAAATACTTACCAGACTCCTGACCGCGATAAGGATTATTGGGTAACCAATATGCATAAAAAACATCATTTTCCCGCCTGGCAAGCCAACGGCTCACAGTAACTTTTTGGGAATCTTTTTTTAATTGCTCCCACTCTGTTGGGGTAGTTTTGACTATAGAGAATAATAAATAAGGTTCTTCTTTCACAGATTTAAAAATAAAATTAACATGCGCACCATTATCTTCTTCCAAGACATCGTAATTTTTGCCCCACCAAGCAGGTATTAGCACTGAATAACCTTGTAGTGAATTATGATAAATTAAGTAATGCGGTGTAGAAACATAAACTTTGAACCAAATTAAACCAACTGCTAATAATAATAGTATTATAACCACCAAACCAACAATAAATTTATCTTTGATCATCATATTTATAATAATTACTTAAAAGTGTAATTAATCCACAGCCATAATCTTACTAAGCCATGTTGTTTTAGTTGGAAAATTGAAAATAAAGAGCTGTACCATTCCAACCTTCACTAGCTGAGCGTAATACTCCCTGCCCCCCTCCGGGTGTCGGTACATTTAAGTTAGTTAAAGTAACCGGCTCGTCTTTATACTCTAAATTAGCATAAAGAGCACAGCGATTCTGTTCATCAACTACATAACGGTAATTAGTTTGTGCGTTGGTGCCAGTTTTTGGATCTTGGGGTAGGTTCGATAGAAAATTTTGAAACTGTGGATATGTAATAATTATTTCTGCGGCTACCTCAGCTAAATCATAGTCACCGGGGCCGCCACGAGGCATAAAACAAGACAACGACAAATAACGGCCGATTTGGGCTATATCAGCTTTACGCTTGGTATCGCGAGCCTTATCACGACTGCCGATCAAATACACCACTGCTAAAGCAGAAAGTAAGCCAATAATCGCTATAGTTATGATTATCTCCATCAAGGTAAAGCCTGCTTGGCGCATTTTAGTTTAATTACAATTCTGGTCCTAAAACTCTTTTTAATTCGTCTGTGGTGGTAATACCATCAACTACTTTTTTAAAAGCTGCTTGTCGTAGATTAAGACTGATCTTACTGCGTAAAATATCCTTAAGTTCTGCTACTGACCTGTCCTCCACAATCGCCTCTCTGATTTCGTCATCAAACTGCACTACTTCAAAAATGCCTATACGTCCGCGATACCCAGTGTGATGACATTTATCGCAACCCAAACCTTTACGCAATGATAAACCATTGCTCAATACCCCTAATAATTTGATTTCATAAGCAGAAAGTTTATAGGGTTCAGAGCAATCACTACAAATTTTTCTAACTAGTCTGGTCGAGACAACACCAGCCAAAGCATGTGCCAACACGGAACGCGGCACACCCATTTCCTTTAAACGAATAATTAATCCGACAACATCAAAAGTATGAAAAGTTGAAAATACCAAAGTGCCCGTGAGAGCCGACTGTAGGGCTATTTGTGCTGTTTCCGAATCCCTAATTTCACCCAACATTATAACATCGGGGTCTTGTCTTACTGCCGCACGAATTGCTAATGAAAATGTTAAACCAGCAGCTTCATTTACTTGCAGTTGTCTGATATTAGGCACGGTAAACTCTACTGGATTTTCCAAGGCAATAATATTTATCTGGGGAGTACTTAAACTATTAAGAATGGAGTAAAGTAAAGTTGTTTTTCCTGAACCTATTTGTCCAGTAATAAGTATCATGCCATAAGGCGCAGTTATAATATTTTTAACAGTAGCTAACTGCTCTTCTTCAAAACCTAATTCGGAAAGTTCTTTAACAAAAGCCTCCCGGTTAAAAATTCTTAAAACAACAGCTTGTCCATGAATAGTGGGTGAAGTGGAAACCCGAACATTATAAATTTTTTCTTTATAAACAAACTCAAAATGACCATCTTGCGGCAAACGATGTTCAAACAAATCCATTTCCGCTACTACTTTAATGCGGGAGGTTATAGCTTCTTGAGGAAAGTCAGTGAAACCACCAATTTGATAAAGCAATCCATCCACGCGAAAACGGACATTAAACTGCTGTCCATTGGGTTCAAAATGAACATCGCTGGCACCATATTCAATAGCGTTATTAAGTATTTCGTCTAAAATATTACCTGATGAAACAGTAGGAAATGTTTTAGCCATAAAAAATATTGTTTATATTGTATCATGTCATTTAAAAATAGAAAATAAAACACCTAATCAGAACAATTAGATGTTTTTTGGTACCGGTATCGGGATTTGAACCCGAGTTTTCGCCGTGAGAGGGCGACGTCCTAGACCGGGCTAGACGATACCGGCTAATGGCTAATATTGTAAAATAATATAAATTTTGAAGATTTTAGTCAATCCTTAGACCCATGGTGATGATTGCCTGACTAATAATTCACTGGCTTTCTCTGGTTCAGCTATCAACTCTTTTACTACTCGCTCGCACCTTACTCCTTGACTACCCTTAACTAACACAACATCGCCTGTTTTAAGTCTTTGTTTAATAATAACAGTTGCTTGGGTTGTATCCTGAGTCTGCCAACTATTACTAACCAAAAAGCCACTTTCACGGGCTGCTGCCAGTAAATTTACTGACTCCTGACCAATAGTTATTAAATAATCTATGCTTTTTAATTGAGCTACTAACTCACCTAGTTGACGATGATACTTCTCGCTATCTTCTCCTAACTCTAACATATCACCTAATACTGCCCATTTTTTAGAGCCAACCGGCACAGGAAACTGTTCCAAGATTTTTAAAGCTTCTTTAGCAGCCTGCGGCGATGAATTATAAGTATCATCTATTAACAAACTACCCTGCCAGCCGGCTATTAATTTTAATCTACCTGGTGGGGCCTGATATTTTTCCAAACCGCGTGTTATTTCCAGTACAGTTAAACCCATGGCCTGCCCCACAGCCGCCGCCGCAGCAGCATAACTAGCAATCGGCCAACCAACAGTACCACGAATAAGAATTGGTACAGTACTGCCAGCTATAGATAAACGAAAACTCATACCCACCACCCGACCTTCAGCTGACTGACTTATATTAATTCCCGTTAATTTAATATCAGCCATTTCTGATTGGCCATAACCTATAACTCTTACTTTTGTTTTCGCTTTCATAGAAGCTACTAAAGGAAAATCAATATTTAACACAGCTAAACCATCAGGCGGCAAAGCCGCTACCAACTTACCTTTTTCTTTAGCTACATCGCTCACCAATCCAAAAAATTCCAAATGTGCTTCAGAAATAGCAGTGACCACTGAAATATTTGGCCGGGCAATGGATAGTAAATAATCCATATCACCCGGATGATCAACTCCGTATTCTAAAACTAGCACTTGAGGGTAATCAGTTTGTTTTATAATAATTTTTTTTAAAGCTCGGCTGAATATCCTAAGCCAAAGAAATATATTCCGATAACCCGAATCGTCTTCTCCTAAGATAGCCAAAGGTAATCCAATTTCATTATTAAAATTCTTTTTACCCTGACCTACTCGCCAGCGTTCTGCCAAAACAGACACAATCGCTAAGCGTGAACCTGTTTTACCAACAGAACCAGTAACAGCTATAATTCTTGGTGTATAACGAATTAAAATAATTTTAGCTAAAATTTTTAAAATCAATTTTAATAAAGTTCTCATATAAAAATAGTAGAAAATTAATTAATTTTTTGTCTAATCATCTATCCGCTGAGGTGGAACTTGATAATACTCTAACAAAAACTTAGCCATCTCACCAAAAACCGGAGCGGCTGAGCTTTCGGCAAAGACTAAGCCTTGAGGTTCATCAACTCTTACAACCATCACAAATTTTGGTGCTTCTACCGGGGCAAAACCTACAAATGAACCAATGGTTCTGTTTGGGTCATAACCCGGACGGTCTAAATACGGAACTTGCGCTGTACCGGTTTTGCCGGCTATATAATAACCTGGCACCCCCGCCCGCTTACCATGACCATGCTCAATTACCTGCACCATCATAGCTCCTAAAGTTGTGGCAGTTTCTGGTGAAATAACTTGTGTAACCATTGTTGGTATAGTAACTTGTCTTCGGTCATCTGAATAACGTACTTCTTGAACTATATAAGGTTTCATTAAACGACCACCATTGGCAATTGCCCCAAAAGCCACTGCCAGCTGTAAGGGTGTGACGGTGATACCTTGACCAAAAGAAGCTGTGGCTGGATAAATCTCATTTCTTTCTTTTATAGCTTTAATACTACCGGGCTTTTCATTAGGTAATTCTATGCCGGTTAATTTACCAAAACCAAATTTTTCCACTACTTCTCGAAATTTTTGTACGCCAGCCTGTCTCATGGCAAAGATAGCGCCGGTATTCAGAGATTGCTCCAAAACTTGAGTCATATTTTGTACACCATTGGCTTTTTTATCAGAATTACGAATAATATGAGGGCCAATGCGCACTTCGCCCGTATCAAAATAAGTTGTTTCTGGTCTGACTGCTCCTGATTCTAAAGCCGCTGACATGGTTATAGGTTTGAAAACAGAACCCGGCTCATAAGTCCCGGAAACAACCTCATTACTAAAATATTTTAAATCAGCAACTTTAGAATATTCATTAGGATTAAAATTAGGCACTCCACACATAGCCAAAATCGCTCCAGTAGATGGCTCTAAAATTACTACACTACCACTTTTAGCACCATGTTTTTCTACTGCTTTTTTTATTACTGCACAAGCTCGCGTTTGAATATTTTTATCTATAGTCAAAATAATATCCGCACCATCAACTGCCTTGGTTATTTGTCTTTGTCCCAAAGCAATTATACTGCCACCAACTTCGCGCTGCGCTTTTAATTCACCCTGCTGTCCGGCTAAAATCTTATCCCAATACTGTTCCACTCCATACTGACCTTGTCTCTTATCTTCAACAAAACCAATAAAACCAGTTATTTGTCCATAATCGTCATCACCTAAATAATAACGCACAATTTCCGGCACTAAATAAATGCCGGTCAAATTAAGTTCTGAAACTTGTTTAGCTAATTCCGGACTTAATCCTCCTTTTATTGGTTCATAAGGATCATTTGGTTTATCTAATTTAGACTCCAGCCAAACTAAATCAACATCTAAAATTGGTGCTAAAACAGCCGCCACTTTTGCTGGATCTTTAATGTCTTTAGGTACGGCATAAACTTGACTAAGGGTTAAATTAGTAGCCACGGGAAACAAACTATTACTTAAAGGATCATTAACCAAAATTTCTCCCCTTTCCGGTAATAACTCACGCAGTAAATCATATTGATTTGAAGCCAAAGCTTCAAACATTCTGCCCTGCATCACCTGCAAATTATAAAGTCGAACTAATAATACACCAATAAATATAAAAAAAACCAGCCTAACAACCGCCAGTCTTCTAATTACTATACCAGCAGTTACAGCCTTGTCAGTCATACTGGACAGCAAAAAATTATTTTATAGCCACACCAGCCTGTGGTACGGCTGAAAGATACTCAATTTTTTCTACCGCCACAAAACCTTCTGGTTTAATGTATTCTGCCGGATTAGTAGTAAATTGTTTAGAGGCAACCTCTGTTTCCAGTAATTGTTTATCAATTTTAACTTGCACCAAAATACTCTGCAGCTCCTTAATTTCATAACCTTTAATAGCTACATTATTTATCAAAGATAAATACACTACTACCCCCACCAATAAACCAGATAAAACAACAACTGTTAAAATTTTTCTGCCGGTAGTCGGCCAGATATTAGTTTGTTGATGTCGTGGGGTAAAAATCATATTTTTATTTTTAGATAAATTAATTCATTAAATTTTTTCGGCTATTCGTAAACGGGCGCTGCGGGCACGTGGATTACGACTGATTTCTGCTGAAGTTGGTAATATAGGTTTATGGCTAATAATTTTCAAACTAGCTCTATGGTCACACCGACAAATCGGCCAGCTTGGCGGACAAAGACAATTACTTGATTCGCGTTTTAAAAAATTTTTTACCAGCCTATCTTCACCTGAATGAAAACTGATAACTACCAATCTACCCTGTCTGGCCAAAATACCTACTGCCCCTTTTAACCCTGCTGACAATTCTTTTAACTCATCATTTACTTTTAGGCGTAACGCCTGCCAAACCAAGGTGGCGGCAGGCAATGATCGCTGACCCTTACCCTTAACCTCACTTACTACCTGAAGAAGATCTGCTGTAGTGGAAAAGGGCTGCTTCTTCCTTTTTTTAACTACAGCCTGAGCTAGTTGTCGCCAATAAGGTTCTTGGCCATCACGCCATATTTTAGCCAACTCATTCTCCGATGCCGTATTTAACAATTCAGCCGCCGAAATACCTTGAAACCGGTTATAACGCAAATCTAATGGCCCGTTAATTTGGAAAGAAAATCCCCGAGTGTAATCGGCGAGTTGGATCGATGAAAAACCAAGATCCAAAATGACGCCAGCCACGTTACGTAATTTATAAAGTTTGACATATTTTTCTATTTGACTAAAAGAATCATTAATAAGTATTAAACGTCCTTTATATTTTTTAACTAATCGTTGCCCTTGTCGGCAGGCTGCCGGATCTTTATCCAAAGCCAACAATTTTCCTCGCGGCGCTATAGCCTCTAAGATAGCTTGACTATGACCTCCTCCACCAAAAGTACCATCAACCGCATTATCGTTAGATGATAATTTTAAGCTCTCTACTGCTTCTTCTAAAAGAACTGGGGTATGTAATGCTGTACGCATAATAACCCCCTTACCTTATTAAACGCCCATTTCCGACAAAGCCTCGGCTATATCACCACTATCCTTTTCTGTTACTTTCTTATAATTTGACCATTTCACCTCATCCCAAAGTTCTAAGCGATTATAAAGCCCAGCCACTACTACTTGTCTTTTTAAACCAGCATACTTTCTTAAATAATCGGGCAATAGTATTCTACCCTGACTATCAATTTCCACATCCATAGCTCCGGCTAACATTAATCTGGCAAACGCTCTGGTTTTAGCCTTAGCAATAGGTAAACCCGCCAATCTTTTAGCTAATTCTGTCCAAGATTTTTTGGTATAAAGGAATAAACAACTATCCAAACCTCTTGTAACCACAGCACCCGATTTTAAGTCAGACCTAAATTTAACAGGTACTTGTAAACGACCCTTATCATCTAATGAATGCTGATATTCACCAATAAACATGGTTTTTCAATAATGGTTGAAATTTAAATGATAGTTTTCCACATTTTAAATTACTTATCCCCATTTTTATCCACTTTTTACCACTACTATTATATTTTACTCCACATAAAACCACATGTCAACACAACTTAAAATTTAAAATAATCCACAAAGATATACCCAACAACCTAATAACTAACACAACACAAAAAAACCTTTTTAACAAGGGTTAGAAGTTGCTAATTAAAAATTATTTACACCGCCGGAACGCTATATACCGGATGTAATTTATTTTGCCAAACCAATTTAGGCCACATTAACCATAACTCATCATAATCTTTGGCTGTAACCAAAGCTAATCGCCAATGGTTAACATAAGCCAAAGCGTTGACTGCCGTACATAATAATCTAAGCCGGGAAAAACTTCCTTGTTGTGAAATAATTAACCCCCTAATTTGACTACCATACTGGATCATTAATCTGGCAAAGTGAATTAAAAATTTTTCCTGAGTAGCTCCTCCGGGGAAAAACTTATATTTTATAAACTGACCCTTGCCTGACAATAAAAACAACACTAGATCACGATCCTGACCTGATAAAAAAATATATTTAACAGTTGTTTTAGGATTCATAAATTATAATCATCTACGTCTTTTAAAATATCAAATCATAAATAAAACCAATATGACTATCACTACACCTTATTATAGAGTCATGGGGGGTAATTATTCTTTTTAGAAACTAAACATTAATTAATTAACTTAAACTGTCTACCTGCCCTCCTCCGTTCCTTTTTAAAAACCGACATATACCTTACTGAACAGTCAAAAATCCTGTAAGCTCTTTAATCAAGTTCATTTAATTCGTCTACTACTACCATTTGTGGACTATTTAAAATACTTAACAAAAATTTATCTCCCACACCACGGCGTTCATTATACTCACGCAAAGAAAATAAAGTATAATTTACTTCTTTACCAACTTCACGCTGAAATCGTTCTATGGCTTTTACCAGTAAATTTCTCTCCACCTTGCCAACAATCAAAATATCGGTCTGAGCCTGCTTAGCATTGGTAAACATGCCAGTTAAAGCTAAATATTTAACCTTACCTGACTCTTGTATCTTCTTAATCAAATCTTGTTCCATTAATAACTGCGATTTAAGCAACACAGCCTTTAATTCTGGAGCTAGAACAAAAGAGTTGTTCAATTGATAAAACTTTTTGTCATGTTCTGAAGTAGCAATCACAATACCTAAGCGGGCTAAATTAGCCAGTTCCCGCCGCACAGAATTTAACTGTTCGCCCACTTTACGGCTTATTTCCCGCACATAAAAAGGCACAGCCGGATTAGTTAAAAAAAGCCTTAATAATTTAACTCTGGTGCGTGAGCCAAATAATTGTTCTAACATGTTATATTATAAATATGATAATAACTAAAGAAGTCAATAAAACAGACATCATCTCCAGTAGATATAAACAAACAGCTTATAGTATACTTAAATGTAATATTTAGGTAAAGTATGAAAACCGCTATTAAACCAACTATTACCACCAAAGTCGCCACCTTGGCTTTGCCTACTCGTGAAACCCATGTAGTGGCCAGTGTTTGGCCGGGACCTGCGGGTATGTTACTCTTTTTAGCTGAACTTAATCTGGCGCCGCAAATCAGACAGGAATTTTTACAAAAAATAAATGCTAAAATTGAAACCTCTTGGCAGACAGCCAAAAATCATTCGGGTTCAGCTGACGCTGTTTTGGAATCTATTCTTCTGCCTATTAATCTACAACTAGCCAATAATGATCGCTTATTTGGCAACCCGCTTTCTCCCCGTTGTCAACTTTTACTGGCTTACTTGAGCGGACAACAACTGGCTTTATCCAGCCTTGGTCAGATTAATGCTTTTGTGATTAGTCTGCAAAAAATTAATAATATTCTCTTATCTACAACTAAGCGCCCCAATATTCGCAATATTAGTTTTGAGAATATTATTTCCGGGGAACTGATAGCTGGTGAAACTCTACTACTGGCTTCACCAGCTCTCACTGATTATTTTTCTTGGGAAAAGTTAGGTCAATTATTAGCTGATCGGCCGCCCGGTCAAGCCTTGCGTGAAATTGAGCGTTACATACTACAGCTTCAAACACATGCCCCTCTAGGACTTATTGCCCTAAAACTATCTTTAACAGAGGAAACTGAATCAACGAACCAGTCCATCAATCGTTTATTACAAACCAAAGCTGCCACCAACTCCCTATTGCAGCCAAAACTTTTTGCATATCTAAAAAACAAGTTATCTATTTTTACCCCTTCAGCTTTAATTAAAAAACAATCAACAGCCAACTCAGTCCAACCACCTGTAGCTGAATCTGATAAACAGCCAATGGCAGCTGATAAAAAAGAACGGGCAGTATTAAGCGTGACTAGAATAGCAAAATTATGGCGCCGGCTAGCCTGGTTAACTAACCGTGAATCAGCTAAATCAACCATCGCTTGGTGGCTGGAAAGTAAAATTATTCAGTGGCGACAATTAGCTAAAACTAAACGTGCTCTTTTTTTGTTGAGTATTGCCCTGCTAATTGCTTTTTCTCAAAGCATTGTAAATATTGGACGATATAACATTACAGCCGAAGATAATGAACGTTATAATCAATTAGTAACTAAAATTACTGAAAAACAAGTCGGCATTGAAAGTCTTCTTATTTACGGTGATACTGAAAAAGCCGCAGTTCTTTATGAAGAAGCACAAAAGCTACTTGATAAACTGCCTCGCAACTCACCTACCCGCGATGAACAGTGGCAAGTTTTATCCAATAATTTAAAAATTCTTTCAAAACGTTTGCTTTATCTTAATGAAATTACCGAACCAGCTCTTTGGACACAATTGCCTTCACAGGAAAACTGGCAAAAATTACAGGTTGTTGATAAAGAACTATTGGCAGTTTCTCAAAATAAACTACTGCGGATAAATCAAAAAGGGGTTATTTCTTCCTCTTATGATTTACCAGCAGAAATTAGAGATATATCATTACTGACTGTTATGCCAAATGAAATTTTGTTGATTACTGCCAATAACCAGGCTTATACTTTTAATCTAAATACCAACCGTTTCAACTTAGCTAGTCAGAATCTTAAAATTAAAGATGCTAACTTTTACCAAAGCGGGCTTTATTATTTAAGTTTGGAACAACCAAGTATTTGGCGGATAACACGCCAAGGAAATGGTTTTAGCTCACCGGTGCGCTGGTTAAGAGAATCACAAGGCCTGCTCACAGAAGCTGTTGGTTTGGCGGTAGACGGCGCAATATATGTAGCCCTACCCAATAAAGTAGATAAATACTTACGGGGTATAAAACAGGATTTTACTCTAAAACCAGTTACACCGCCGCTTCAGTCAGTTAACCAAATATTTACTGCTAATGATAAAGATTTTCTATACCTTTGGGAAGCGGTAAAAATGAGACTAATAGTTTATGATAAAAGCGGTAAATTAATTAGCCAAATTACTTTGCCTACCTTACAGAATATTTGGTCAGTTTCTGTGGATGGCATCAATAAAATACTTTTCGTGGCAGCTGGTAATAATATTTATCGCGTACCAATTTTAGGAAAATAAAGGGTTATGAAAAAATAACGGGTATCATAAAAATACCCGTTATTTTTTAAAATCTGTAATTTATTACTTTAATGTAACTTTAGCCCCAGCTTCTTCCAGTTTCTTCTTGATATTTTCAGCTTCTTCTTTACTGGCACCCTCTTTTACTATCTTAGGAGCAGCATCTACCATATCCTTAGCTTCTTTTAAGCCCAGAGCAGTAACTTCACGTAAAGCTTTAATAACATTAATTTTAGTACTACCAGCATCAGTCAACTCCACGTTAAATGAGCTTTTTTCTTCTTCTACTGCAGCCGCAGTAGTTACGCCAGCTGGGACGCCCGTAGCCATCATGGCTACCGGCGCGGCGGCTGAAACGCCGAATTTTTCCTCCAAAACTTTTACCAGTTCTGAAAGATCAAGCACCGAAAGCTTTTCAATCTCACTGACAAGTTTTTGAAACTTTTCCGGTACTTCCACTGTTTTCTTTTCTTCAGACATAAGATAATTAAATTAATAATTAAATTTATTGCTTAATTTTTTGAATTTGTGATAATACCTGCACAAAACTCCGCAAATTACCCTGTAAAACATTCAATAAGCCTGTCAAGGGTGAAGCAATAGAACCTGCTACCCGCCCTAATAATTCCTGCTTGCCGGGCAAAGCTGCTAAAGATTTTACTTTATACTCATCAATAAAAG
This sequence comes from uncultured Patescibacteria group bacterium, assembly GCA_937929825.1. Lineage (GTDB taxonomy): Bacteria > Patescibacteriota > Patescibacteriia > Veblenbacterales > UBA10138 > UBA10138. Next base: position 8,811 of record CALFUV010000006.1, on the reverse strand, counting down.
AGCTATCCATTACCCCACCTAAAACTTTAACTTTATCGTTCTTTTGGACAAAACCCATCAGAGTTTTAGCTGGAGCTGTTTCATCAGACTCGCTCACAGCCAAACTCACGCTGCCTTGTATTTTTTCCACTGGCACATCCTGTAAACCAGCTTGCACCAAACTACGCTTTAAAAGAGTTTTCTTAACCACCTCATAATAAACACCGGCTTTCCTTAACTCACGCCTTAAAGCTTGCATATCTTTAACTAAAAGCCCCGTAAAATCAGCAAAAACTATGCCTCGACCCTGCTTAAGCTTATCAGCTAACCGGGCTACAGAACTTTCTTTAACAGCTCTTGTTTTAGCCATAATTTTTTAAAATTAAAAATCTGCGGCTTAAACCACAGACCAGATACTAATTACCCATTAACTTAACACTTTACCTCGGCAGGCCCTGAAAGGCTTAATCCTCTGCGTACTTAGGACAGAAGAACCTGCTATCTGCGGTTTATTTAATTGCTGTTCAATATTATCATGGGCTAAAAAATAAGTCAAGATATAATAAAACCTGCTTTTTATTTATAAAAAGCAGGGTATAATTTTTATGAAGCCGGCAAATTTATTGGATAAGTTCCAGCGGATAAATAAACCGGCAAATGAGGATTAAGCAAACGAAAAGTGTTAAAATCAACACCTAATTCCTCGCTTAATTTATATAAGGAAACCGCTTTAGTTATTTTAGTTTGAGTTTTTTTATAAGCCGGATATGGCTGATGTGGTTGAAGCCAGGTTATATCGCCCAATAAACCATTTTTGAATACATAACTTACCGCCATAATCTGAAACACATAGCGATAAGTTTCATTGGGTAAATACAGTTCTGTAAACTGCTTGACTTTCTGACTACTTAATTTACTGCGCACCGCGTTCTCACCATGGTTATAGGAAGCCATAGCCAATTGCCAATCATTAAAATAGCCATATAAAACTTTTAAATAACGGCAGGCTGCTCGTACAGCATCTACTGGATTTTTACGTTCATCGTATAAACTAGCTACTGCCAGTTTGAATTGTCTGGCTGTACCGGGCATAAATTGAGCAAGACCAGCAGCTCCAGCCCAAGAAACAGCTTTGGGATCAAGACCTGATTCCCAAATAAATAAATAAAGCAAGTCTTGCGGCAAACCCTGGGCTGTCAATTCAGCCTCAATCATTGGCCGGTAACGCCCCAAACGCTGGGCCTGCAAATACAACCACCCCCGGCGGTCATATAGGCGCCATAATTCATCTTGCAAACGTTCTCTAAAATACCAGTCATTTAAACTATATTGCTCACCAGCAAATAAAAAAACCCCAGCTGTATCCAGCTGATAAGCGCGTGGATTAGCAAAACCAATGAATTGATTTAATTCCTGCTGTAAGCTTTTATAAGCTTGCTGATTATGGACAATTTTATCCAGCCTTTTTTGCAAATTGCTATTAATAAATAGCAACATTAAAGACATGCCTATAGTTAAAACTATGGCAAAAGCTAACATTCTAAAGTACATTTTTTCTCCTTTTATTTGTTTTTGGATATTTGATTTATCTTGTATCCTAACGTTTTTACCAAAACTTGCAAGTGTTAAAATTAATCTATAAAAAATTTACCCCTGTGAAATAAAACTGACGGGATTTAAAATCAAATAATATTATTTATGATTTATGGTGTATCACCACCACCACCACCCCCGGGTCCGCCGCCGGTTTGAGCAGCGTCACCGGCCCGCCATAATTCAATTCTAGACAATGGTCTAGTAAGATTTTTGTAAACTCCCAAACCCGGAGCGCCTGATGATAACGAAGAATCTGTAGTTTGATTACGCAACACCCCATTAACATAAGCCTTTAAAGTAGAACCTGAGATTTCTAAACGAATAACATCACCATTTTCTGGCGCTGACCCTAAATTAAGTAAATTAGTCAATGTTCCATTAACTACTTTAAATATATTAAAAGAGGTAACATCAGCGGCTAAACCATAAAAATTATGGTTATCAGTTACTCTGACTGCCGCTATAACCTGATTGCCATCTTGTTCTGTTAAATCAGCAATAACTATCTCGCTGTATTGATTATTGCTTAAACTACTGGCAGACCAATAAGCCAAATTATAACTGCTACCAGTTTCGCCGCCAAAATCAGAATTATTATAAATCTGCGGCGAGCCTGAAACTGCAGTCCAATTACTGCCCAAAGATGATCTTTCAAAATCATCGCATAAACCGCTGGCGCCTTCACAGGAAACTCCACCGCTGCCGCTACCAGCTCCACCGCCGCCCACTGGTGTTCCACCCCCAGACTGGCCACCTACAGGAGCACTGCGGGAAATTAAACGCCAGCAAGCGCCATTGTTGCCATAATCCAAATTTGATTCACTTTGTATAATGTTGCCTGAACCACCCGCACAACCGGAATCACGAATAACAGCATAAGTAATGTTGGCAGTGCCGGTTAAATTAAAAGTCCACTGTTGATTAAAGTTATCCGATTGAATATAAACCGGCTGGCCCCGCTGGCCATTTATAGTAACCGCACCCTGAAAACCAGTTGCCTGCCCAGACTTAAACTGTAAAGTAATATTTTGCGAGTTGGAGGTTGGGCTACTCTGGAAATTATAAAAAGTAGTAGTCTGACTGCCGCCTATAATAACGGGCGTTTCGGTATAAGGCTGAATTTTAACAGTGCCATTGCTGTGATTAAAAGTGCCGTTGTTAGTCCAATTGCCGCGCACTGTTAAAAGTCCTGAATCTGAAGCAGTTAAAACACCATTATTAGCAATGGTTAAAGAACCATTTACATTCACTGGCCCGTCGTTTGTATCAGCTGTAACTGTTACATTATTAGTGCCATCACCGATTACCAAATTATTCGTAATATTCAAAGTGCCAGTTGGTAAAGTATAAGTGGGATTACCAGAAGTAGGTTTGGCTTCCAGATTATAATAAGGAATATTGGAAATATTGACCGCACCAGCTCCTTTGTAAATTATAGTAGATGAAGCAGGAGTAAATGTCCCATCAATTGTCAGTGGCGTGCCAATGCCTGTTAAAATGTAATTTTTACTACCACCATAAAGTTCGTGATTAGCGGCAACTGTTAAAGTATTAGCTGTAATTGAACCAGTGCCAGAAACAGTAGTACCACCCGAAGTTATACCATCACCAAAAATAAGATGATTAAATTGCCAATCCCCATTACCGCCAAAAGTGCCACTGCCTTCTACTTTAAAATTACCGCCAGAATGGGTAATAACACCAGCACCAGTAACCGAACCGCCCCTAACCGTAATATCATCGCTGCTAATAAGAGTACCAGCGGTTATTGTAAGATTGCCCGATAAAACCAGATTGCTTGAGGTTTGATAAGTTTCCGCGCCGTTATTCAAAGTCAAATTATTAATATTACCTAGAGCGGGAATTACAGTATTGCCAGCAGGATTATTACCTGTAAAAACATAGCTTGAATTATTAGTACTGTCTGTTAAGTTACCGTTGATAATTAAGGGGTTGGCTACATCACCGGCCATAGTCCAGATTTTACCCTTAGTATCCAAGGTGTGATTAGTAGCAACTGTCAGGATATTGTTAATTGTTATATTGCCGGAACCAGTGGAAGTGGTGGTAGCTGTACTGACCCCATCGCCAAAGGTAAGATTATTAAAGGTCCAGTTATTATTTCCACCAAAATTACCGCCTCCTTCAATAGAGAAATCGCCGCCAGTTATATTAATTACACCGTTGCCTGTAACATCATTTATGCCAACACCAGCAGAATATAAAGATATAAGAAAACCACCACCATCATCTGATGCTGTAGCTGTAGCACTCTTGTTGCCACTAGTACCAGCGGAAGCTTGAACGCCCATAGCCATAGTCATAGTTACTTCACTGGCATAACGAAGAATTTGGGTTAAGGGTGATGAATAATTATAATAACCAATAGAAGCACCAGCATTACCATCGTGAGCAAATAAACCAATTAAGGTCGCATTATTTTTAGTGGTAGTAATACCCGTTAAAGTGTGAGTAGTACCGGATGAAAAACTATTACCTGAACCTGTGTCATAATAAACCAAACCACCGCCTCGGCTATAAAAAGCCGCAATAAAACCTACTAAACTATTAGCTGGTTCAGCTGACGTTCTAGACCAAGTATAATCAGTCGGCTCATTACTGGTAGCTCGCTTATAATAAGCATCACAAGTTAAACCGCTACCAGTCTCTGTGCTAATTCTAGTCCAACTAGAAGGTTCATTACTTATAGAATTTGTTGTATCACTATCAGAACACAAAAAGGCAATCATTAAATCATCAGTAGCCAAATCTTCTGGCTTACTAATAGTCAAATCAGTGGTAGTGGTAGAATTTACTGCTTGAGCTACGCTTGATCTTCTTGTAACTATACCAGTGCCGCCTATGGTAATATTTTTATTTCCTGATAATGTTTGTCCGGTAGCTACAGATACATCACCTTTAATAATGAATGAACCTGTACCGGTTAAAGTAGTAGTGCCTGAACCTGAACCATCACCAATGGTTAAATCATTAAATACCCAATTAGTATTGCTGCCTAAATTACCATGGCCATCTACGGTAACATTGCCATAACTAGCTTGATTGGCCTCGCCTTTATGAACTCGCACCGGAGTAAAAGTATCATCACCCCAGCAATAATAATTACCTGAATAAGTTAAGGCACAACCGCTGCGATAAGCTCCCCAAGCTGCCTTAACATTGGTTAAATAAGTACCGTCAGTATCTGCCGCCGCCGCTTCACCTTTTCTAACTTTAGTAGCTGTAGTACCGCCAGTATAATTAGTTCCCAGGGTTCCTTGCCAGTTAACACCAAAAGTATAAACATTGCCGCTATTAGTAACAACTGTGCTGCTAATCCAATCAGTTGATACCTGTCTGGCATTAATTAAATAAGTGCCATCAGAATCTGCCGCCGCCGCTTCACCTTTAAGCACTCTAATTGGCGTTGGCTTGGCAACCGTGCCAGTTAAACCATTGCCAAGACGATAATAATTTTGATTACCCCAGCAATAAACATTACCTGCGGTGGTAACAGCACAAATACTTACCTGACCACCATCACCCTGTTTAACATTGGTTAAATAAGTACCGTCAGTATCTGCCGCCGCCGCTTCGCCTTTAAGCACTCGCTGCGGAGTTGAATAATTTGTGCCATAAATATTATTACCCACCTGACCATAAGTATTTTCTCCCCAACAATACATATTGCCCGAATTTGATATAGCGCAAGCGTTACCATCACCGGCAAAAATTGATTTAATATTAATTAAATAAGTACCGTCAGTATCTGCCGCCACTGCTTGACCTTTCAATATACGAGTAGGTACTGCCCGGTTAGAAAAATTACCATTACCTATTCCCCCAGTTAAACCATAACCCCAACAATAAGGCATCCCGGCATTAGAAAGCGCGCAGGTTAAACCATCTCCCAAACCTTCAATAGTTTTAATATTTGTTAAATAAGTGCCGTCGTTATCTGTGGCTACTGCCTCACCTTTAAGTACTCTTTTAGGTGAACTATAACTAGTATAACTGGGGTTATTGATGCCAATTTCTCCACTATTACCTTGGCCCCAACAATACATATTGCCAGAATAAGTAACAGCGCAACGATGACGGCCATTGCCATAAGATACTGATTTAACATTAGCTAAATAAGTATTAGTGCTATCCTGATCAGCTCCAGCAGCTTCGCCTTTAAGCACTCTGCTAGGTACTAAAGAGGTATTAAAATTACCATTGCCTAATTGACCATAACTATTTGATCCCCAACAATACAAGCTATTATCATCACCTGCAATAGCGCAAGATCGATCATTACTATACTTAACATTCACTAAATATGCCGTATGCTCACCGGTTACTTCCAATTCACCATCACCAATTATAGAGCCGGCTTGTAAATTACCGTTAACATATAATTTACCGGCATTAAGATTAAGTGTGCCAACTACATTCAAGTAGTTGCCTAGGGCATGCCAAACACCATTAGCGTTATTAAGAGTTAAATTATTAAAACTGCTATTATTATTGATAATGCTATGCGGACCTGAACCGGTAAGATTAATTGTGCCAGAATTATGATTCCAGGTGCCGTTATTTATTAATTCGCCGCCCACATTTAAATAATTCGGCGCTACAAAAGTATGACCACCGTCCACTAATAAATCTTTAGCTATTGTTAAATTACCATTACCAGTGGCGGTAGTAGTGCCAGGCGAACCGTTATCACTAAGCACTAAATTATAAAAATTCCAATTGTTATTGCTGCCTAAATTACCACTGCCTCTCAAAGTAACAGTACCGCTGGTTAAATTAATATGGCCGGCACCGGTAATACTGCCGCCATCAATAAGTAAATCATTATCTCCAATTAAAGTAGCATTGCTATCAACTACTAAATTACCATTAATGCTGGCAGCTCCTTCAAAAACAAAATTGTCCGTGCCGCTCAAAGTTAAATTATTATAAGTAGCGTTCTCAACAGCAACGTTGCCTGAAGAACAAGCGCCGGAGAATATAAAAGTAGATGTTTCTGGCGTTAGTGAGCCATTGTTCTGATCCATATCAAACGGATTGCAGTTATCGGCTCCAGCTAGATTATAAGTGTAACTACCAGCGTTAAGAACAATACTGCCAGTATCGCCCGTATCGGTTATTTTTAATGTTCCGTTAATATTAATGGTCTTAGTTGTGCCGGAAGCTGAAGCTGTATAAGTACTGGAATTAAATGAAGATAAGGTAATATTGTGAAATGTTTGGGCAGCAGAACTATTAATACCAATAAACTCCCTGTTTTGCGAGAAAATTTGTTTAAAAGTACCGCCAGTCATATTAAACACACCATTACTACCCCAAACATAACCCCCTTGCATGGTAATATCAACCGAGCCTGTAACAGTACCAGCTGACATTTGAATCCAGGAATTAATCTGCAGATTATCCTGCAAAGTCCACTCCCCGCCCGAACCATTAAAAGTCATTCTCATATAAGACCCTGTGCCAAAAGTGATACTATGACCTGTAGCAGTAGCAGTAAAAATAGTAGTTTGACTGCTGGCGTTTTGGCTAAAAGTTCCCTGATTAATATAATCACCGCCAATACTTAAGTTATTACCCTGCATATTTAAAGTTGACCCGCTGGCAATATGCAAATCACCATCTTTAGAAGAAGCGCTGCTGGAGGGGCTGGTGATGATAATACCGCCGGGAGTGAAATTATCCCTAATGTGCAGTTCCACCCCATCTTCTAAAGTTAAACTATCGGTGGTATCATCCACGGCGTCAAAAAGCATGTCAGTATCGTTGTGTGTACTATCATAATTCCACAGATCGGCAATAGTGGTGGCACCGCCATTAACATTGCCTATGACTACTGTATTTTCATATAAATCCATACCCGAGTCAGATGTGCCATCAGAAATATAAACTAAGTTAGCCTTATTAACGCCGGTGGAATAAATAGTAATAGTTTGACCAGCAGAAGCGGCCACACCGCTGAATTCAAAAACACCAGTGCCAGCTGTACAGGTAGTGGTTATTTCAGAACCACCATTAACTCGTAAAGATAGATTAGCCGTACCACCACACTGACCCGGATCAGGTGTAGATTCATCCTCTTGGTAGAAAACACCAGTCACTGTAATGCCGCAAAACCCTACTGACCAAGTGCTATTATTTAAAATAGAGGTGTAAGCGGTAATAGATGAATCTGCCATATCCGTAGCGTTCACATTATAGATAATAAAGGTGCCGGCGCCAAACCAGGTGCGTACTTGCTCTTCTTGACTTGAGCTAATTGCTATATCATCATTTCCATCCACGCATTGAGTACCATTGTTGGAATTAAAAATCATAACGCCGGCATTTTGCACGTTAGCTCCTAAGACCAAATCGCCAGTGCTGATACTAGTCCATTTACCGTCTGAACTAACATCTATACCCAAACTTTCAATATCAGCGCCGCCTGCCCAAACATTGTAAGCGCCTTGGATAAGCTCGCCGTCGGTAATAGTTATTCTGTTAAAAACTCTTAAATTATTAGTTAGGGTAACATTATCATTGGCGTTGTTATTATCCGTTTTATTAATAACTAAATTGTAAAATTCCTGATCAGTACAATTACTAATATCATTACAGCCTGAATCCAAAGTAGAACTGGTTGAGCCATAAAGCTCTAAAGTGCCAAAACGATTAAGTAATGTGCCGCCGTTATTAGTGTAATTACCAGCTATTTTCCAAACAGCAGAACCGGGCGCGTTATACGTGCCGCCATTATTAATAGTAAAGTTACCGCCGATTATTAAATCCTGATCATTATTACCAGAATCCAGTGTACCTAGATTATTTATCACTAAATTATTAGCCACTTGTACTGGTGTTGTTTGAATAACATTAGCTGATTGCGAACCATCACCAATGTTTAGATTATAAACATTGGTGCCTCCGGAATAACCAAACTCTAAATAATATATTATATTAAATGTTCCGCCGGTTAAATTAAGAGTACCAGAACCCCCAGCATGATTGCCTCCAACTGTAATATTATTAGTGCCGGCTAAAGTAGTGCCAATATCCAATTCTAAATTACCGGCAATATTAATATCAGAACTGGTAGTCCAAGAAACTGAACCGCTGGTTCCCAAATTGCCATTCACCGTTGTTACTGCGCAAGTCACTGTACCCGAGCCGGTAAAGTTTAAGTGATGGTAAGTGGTAACTTTACAATTTGGCGAAGCGGCGGTGTAGTTGACG
>CALFUV010000005.1 GCA_937929825.1 uncultured Patescibacteria group bacterium | reverse complement strand
CGGCGGTCATCCACTTAAAGCCTCCAAGAAGCACCAAGACTACTGCGATTACACCCAAGAAACCAAGCAAGATATTAATAATACGAGCGATAGTTTCAATCAAAGCAATATTTGTGCCTAAATTAGTCTCATTGCTAAATGAATTAAGACCAAGATTGGAAAGATCGCCAACCTGAGCCATAACCAGGGCAGGTAAGCCATAGACTACTGCGCTTGTAATGTATTTAATTGTTTTCTTCATATTTTCACCTCCTTTCTAGTTATCACCCATTTTAAAACTAGAAGGGTGTATATTACTATTTTAACTATAACAGAGGTTGATAAAAATGTCAAAAGTTAATATTTATAATTTTAACCACTTTGTAATATATGGGCGAACGGAACATAAACAAATTTAATAAGAATATAAGAGCACAAAACAACAGTTGCCCCAATAGTGGCATAGAGCAAAGTTTTTTTAGCCTGACTAATTTTATCTTCATTGCCGCCCGCCAGCATCCATAGCAAGCCGCCGTAAACATACATTACCACTACCGCCACCCCAAGCAGATTTACTAAGTAGCCTACAATTCGCTGGCCATAAAAAATTGCTATAGAATCTCCAGCAGGAACAGCATCAGTGATACCCAAAGGATCAATAAGCTTGTCGCCGGTTATTTTTGGTAACCCGCCTTGTCCAACAGCCGCGCCAGTTAAAATATTAATAGTGGTAGTTAAAATTTGATAACTACCTACAATAATCAGTAAACCTAAGACGGCATAAGTAATTGCTTTTTTCCCAGTAGCAAAACGTTCGCTATTACCAGCGGCAGTCAGGATGATATAGCCGCCAATAACTGTAAAAACTAGTGCTAGGGTGCCAGCGACAAAACTTAAACCGCCTGCTACACGGGCAAAAATTTCCCAAGGATATACATTATCACCCAGAGGATTACTTAGCTCAGTATTAACAAGATCAGTTCCGTTACCAGCCAAAATTACCAGTGGCAAAAAAAATAATATAACTATAATTTTTTTATTTATGATTTTCATAATTATTTACAACAAACTTCAGTTATTTCATTACTAGGACATAGTCCTCTATAGCAGAGAGTATTAGCGTTGCAATTAGCAGGATTGCCTCCTATAGCGTTGTTTTCTTGACAAGTATTTATATTTTTACATTTGTATCCCTCTCTGCCGTAATCATATTCACAAGCTGAAATACATTGTCCGCCCTGGCATTTACCTCGTACACCGCAGGGAGTGCCGTCAGTTCTTGTTTTACAAAAATCAGTATCGGTTTTATCAGCACAAAAAGCTTTTAACCAATTACCTTGCCAAACAAGTATTCCTGAGGTTGGGTTATTTTTGTTAACTCCGTCAGGACTGCTTGGTGAGGCCATAATTGTAACTAAAATAGCTATTAAAAAATACCCACCTAAAATAATTAATACACCTAAAAGAGTGGAGAAAATAAGTTTTTTTCCTTCAGCCATTTTTTGTGAATTGCCAGCAGAGGTGATAATGTTTATTCCACCCCAAATTATCATAATTAGTGCCAATCCACCGAAAAGCGATAATATTACTTTTTGTAAAATAATAAATAAATCAATAAAATCACAAAACCCACAATTACCATTCACTCTGCATTCATATGGTAAATTTCCCACAATTCCTAATTTTAAATCAAAGGCTAAAACAGGCAGTACATAAGCAAAAAAAGCAACAAAGATTATTGATAATACACTTAAAATAATGTATTTACGGGACATAAACTTGATTTATAAGTTTAAGGTTTTTTCATAGTTTGGTTTATTTGTTTGGCGGCTGTATTTAAAGCCTCTTGGTAGGTAGTGCCTGTAAGTGTTTGTCGCACCATAGCCATAAAAGCATTTTCCGCTACTTTATAATTGTACCCTCGGTACCAGTTTTTGGCAGTTAGCACTTGAGCTGCCGGGACGCTTAAATTTTCATCAGCCAGCTGTTCAGTCACAAATTCACGCTGGGCAGTAGGCTTTTTATTGGCGTCCAAGTACTTTTTATTTTGTTTAGGAGCATTAATGAATTGAATAAAATCCCAAGCTTCTGCTTGATTTTGGCTTTGTTTCATTACTGCTTCAATAAAGTAATTGGCATAATAAGAAGTTTGGAAACTACCTTCTATTTGGGGAAATTTAGCTATACCAATTCGTATACGCGGAGCCATAGCTTTAAGAGTAGGCAAATCCCGCCAATAACCAAAAATAAAACCAAGTTTACCACCAGCAAAAGCTTCGCGGGCATTTTGCTGTTCTGCTGACCAGCAGTAGGTTTCTTTGGTAGGATTAGCAAAATCAGTGTAAAAACGCAAAGCATCGGCTCCGGGAAAATAATTTTCTCCCTCAACGGTTAAAGCTTCATTAAAAGAGGCGGTGCCGTTTGGCTTGGTCATTGGTGTGCCGTTTTGCATCATGAGAGCTGAAAGAATATCAAAGACATAAGGAATATTGTCAGCAGTACCTAGGGCAGCACCATTTTGCAGTAAGCGACCTTGTCGATCGAGTTTGGTGATTCTTTGTGAGGCTTCTTTAAAATCATTCCAAGTGGCAGGAGCCTCCGGGAATTGAGCAGCATTTAAAAGATCAATGTTATAAAAAACCATTAAAGTATCAAGACTTTGCGGCAAGCCATAAATTTGTCCGTTAAGATAAATATCGTTTACTACCACATCTACATAACGGGAACGAATTGTTTTTATATCTAAAGAAGGAATATTCTTTAAAACCCAGCGAGCTTCTTTTTTTATAGTACCGGCAATTTCCAGATAAGGCAGATTTAATGTAGGCGGCAATGGGGCCAAGCGATGTTGCCAACCGCGTAACCAAGTATTGGGAAATGTAACAATATCAGGGGCTTGTCCGTCAGCTAAAGCCTGAACAAGCGATTGTTCTAATTCTTCCTCACGCACGGGTATGACATTAATAGTTACATTTGGTCGGATTTGTTTATATTCTGACACCAAATTGGCTACTTCTTGCGGCGAACCACCAATTCTCCACCAATTTATAGTAACAGGCTGAACAGACTCTTTAACTTTTTTACTGCCGCCCCTGCAACCAAAACCGGTAAGCATTAATACCAGCATGAGCGGTGCTATTATAAACCAACGAAGCGATAAAAATCTATTCATAATGATTTTATGAATTTACTGAAATCTTTACCCAAATCAGGGTGTTGTAAACCAAAAATAACATTAGCTTCTAACCATCTTAATTTTGAACCCATATCGTAATATTGTCCATCTATTTGCCTGGCGTAAATAGGCTGTTTGGCTCTTAGTTTTTCAATTGCATCAACTAACCAAAGCTCACCCCCCTTACCTATAGAAGTATTTTCCAGTTCAGTAAAAATATCTGGTGTTAAAATATAACCACAACTGGCGGCTAGGCGCGAGGTAGTGGCTTGTGGGCCTGGTTTCTCCAAAATACTATTAACCTTAAATATTTTAGGTTCTACTTGTTCTGTTTCCAAAATGCCGTAACTTTTAGTGCCTTCGTCATCAACTTTAATCGCTCCTATTACAGGGTGGCCGTATTTGGCATAAGTTTCAATTAGTTCCTTGGGATGGGGTTCCCGGCCTATAACTAAATCATCACCAAAAAGCACAGCAAAAGGTTCGTCTTTAATTAAATGTTTAGCATTCATAATTGGTGTACCATTGCCGTAAGGACCTTTTTGGCGAATATAAATAAAATTAGCCAACTCAGCTACATGTTTAATTTGTTCTAAGGCCTTATCTTTACCTTGTTTGGCTAGCCAGCTTTCTAGCTCTGGCAAACGATCAAAATGATCTTCCACAGCTCTTTTATTAAAATTAGTAACAATTATTATATCTTCAATACCTGCCGCCACGGCTCCTTCCACAATATATTGCAATACCGGTTTATCAACTACCGGCAGCATTTCTTTAGGTTGAGCTTTAGTGGCCGGTAAAAATCTAGTACCATAACCAGCTACAGGTATAATGGCTTTTTTTACTATTGATCTCATAGATTAATAATATCATACCGCATCATTTCCAGTATCAGGAGAAGGGTGGCGTATTTTTGTTGCTAGTATAAAAGCCAGAATATAACAGGCTAATATTACGATAATTAAATTACGATAACCAGATAAAAGAGCGGTATATTCCAGCATTCCACCCACACCTGCTCCTAAAATGTTGGAAGCAAAATTATAATCATTATCTTTAGATGATTTGAAAGTAATGGAAAAGATAATATTAGCAAAAAATACTGGCAGTAAGGTAAGAAGACTAACAGACAAATATTTTATAATTGGGCCTAGCGATAACAAACTTTGTAGTGGTATAAAAAATTGCAAAATTAACATCATAATCAGACCGGCGTACCAAATAGGCAGAGAACGATAGGATATTTTTTCAGCAAGTATAATTGCCAAGAGTACTAAACTAAGAATTGCAAAAAACACAAAAGAATTAACCAGCCAAGTTGTTCCAAAAAGTAGAGAAAAACGAATTAAAGCAGTGGTTTCTAGAAGCAAAAAGGCTAAACCTAAAAAGAAATAAACTGGTTTTAGGCGTCGGTAAAGCGATCCGCCTGTAACTACAGAGACTGATAAGTATATAATGAAACCGATTATTCCCAGCATTAAGATATATATCCACGGCAAATGTGGTGTTTTTAAATAAAGAAAGGGCCAATTATCTGTAGCCGGCGGCGGCGGATTTTTTAAAGTAATTGAAGGCGGAGCTAAAGATGATAAATCATGCAGTTTTTCGCCAGCCATTAAAATAGCAAGGTAATATGGAGGTCCGTAGCTTAATATATATGGTTTTTGGTTAAAAACTTTATTTAGCATGCCGCCTAATTTATCCACTAACCATGGTTGGCGGTAAAAATTATAAAGCACCAGCAAGCCGTTTTCGGCCAATCGCTGTCGGGCGGCAGTAAAGGCTTCTTGTGTAAAAAGAAAACTTTCCAGACGTATATTACCGCGACCAGAAGCTAATAAAACAGAATCTGGCAAGGCAAAAATTATTAAGTCATAGGTGTCTTGGGTCCGTTGCAAAAAAGAACGAGCATCGTCGATATAGGTTACGACACGTGGGTCGTCATATGGTTTATCAGGATGGAATTCCTTTCCCAGCGCTAGTATAGTCGGATCAATCTCAACGGCGGTAATTTTTTTCACACCCCGAGATAAAGCCATAGCCACATCATTGCCTGTGCCAGCGCCAATTATCAAGGCGTGTTGGTAAGTTGATTTTTCAGCAAAGAGATCATATGGTAAATGGTAAATATCAAACATTTTTTGGTGAGATTGTAGCCGTTGATGCCCCAAGACATTGTTGGCGGAAAGTACATATTCATCAGATTCAGACAGGCGGGTAATTTGTAGTTTTTGATAAGGCGACCAAAAAGTATTAATGGAAGCTATGCTGACAATGATTAGAATCAAGATAAAAATTGGTACATCAACCAGCCAAACGTGTCTGTTTTTATTATTGAGTAGCAAAAAAAATATCAATATTATGCTAAACCATATTACTGGTCCCAATTGAAGAAAAGACATCGCGGTAAAAAGAATAATGCCGCTTAGACTGCCCCAAATATCCCAACGGTAAGCAACCAGTGGGGGCAGTTGAGTAAAAAGGCGGCCTAGTCTTTGGGAAATAGTTACAAAGGTAGCTGCGACAAGCAGAAAAACGGCTGGGATAAGTAAAAATTCGGGAATTACCAGCCCACGAAAAATACTAGTAAAGTGTATTTCCCCTGTTGGATCTGGATAAATTGATATAGCCAAAATTGAGCCTATGATGACTGTTATTAAAAGGAGCAGAGAAAAAATTTTTTCCAAGTTATATTTTTTTCTAGCCAAAAGCATTCCTGTGCCCATACCAATAAAGCTTGCCAGCAAGATAAAATTTGAATAATAACCAAGGTAGGAAATATTAGCTGGTAAATAACGGATAAGCGCCAGTTCCAAAAAAAGTATTATGGCGCTAGTTAAAAAAATCTGTCCACGAATATTGTCAAGCTTTTTAAACATATCTAGTTATAGTAGATTGCTTTAACAGGTTGTAAATAAAAATATATCCTGTTTTGGTTGTGGATTATTTTATTAAATAAGATAATTTGAAAATAGAATTTTATTATATAACATGGCGGTGGGGGCGAGATTCGAACTCGCGATACCTTTTTAAGGTACACCGGTTTTCGAGACCGGCCCATTCAACCACTCTGGCACCCCACCACTATAAGGTGAAATTATTTTAAACTTGTTTTATTAAGTAAATTTACAAAAGAAATTATTACAGTATAAATATAGTATACCTCAGCGTCAAGCCTGTTCTTTAATAACAGCCGCCGCCGTTTTTATGGGAATTAATTTTAAATAAAAAATTGTTAGAAGATATAATATTAAACCTAATCCTAATTTGAATATTAAAGATATTGGTACCATCAATCCAATCGCCAAAACGGTTGTAGCCATTATTATTTTAGGCCACTTATGAACTGAAGGGCTTAATCCCCAGCGTGTTAAAAGAAAAATACTGCCGCCAGCCATTATAAAATTAGACGCTACTGCACCCCAAGCCGCTCCCCAATAAGAATATTTTGGTATTAGTAAAAAAAATAATATTAATGCCGTGGTGGCTGTGATGACATATAAAGGAATAATTTCTTTTTGTTTACCAATAGCAAATATAAAATAACCCACCGCATAACTAATAAATATAAAAGCAGCAGCTAAACTTAGGGGTAATAAAAGTTTGGCGGCGGTTATAAATTCATATCCGGCTAGGGTAGTAATAATTTCTTTACCAACAATAAAACTGCCGATTATTATAGCCGCGGCGGCTGCTAACAGCGTATCAAAAGAATCATGAAAAAGCTGGATTAATTTCTGGTTTTCTTTTTGCGCGTGGTATTTGGCGGCTAAGGGTAAAACTAGTCCACCAATTATAGCTGGTATAGCCAGAAGTACTTCTAAAACTTTGTAAGCTACACCGTATTGTCCTACATACTCTGCCGGCCAAGTAGCAGCCAGTATGAGTGTGTCAGCTTTAAGATAAATTAAGTTAAGGATTATAGTGATGGTTAGCGGCCATGTTACCAACCAAATCTTTCGCCAGATAGCCAAATCAAGCTCCCAACGAAATGGCATAATTTTTTGGGCATATATTAGGGTGCTAAGAGTAATTATTAAGCTGGCTAGATTGTAAATAAATAAATAGGCAATCAACCCTAAGCTCATTTGAGCTACAATTATGGTGCCAACAAGCAATATTAACCGGCCCCAAAAATCTGCTAATACTAAATAGCTACTCTTAAGAGCAGCTTGAAAAACCGCTTGAAAACTTTGTGTAAGACTGGCTAGAAAAAAAGCTATACTAGTAAAAGCTATACCAACTTTAACAATATTTGGATAAGGTAAAATTAAGGCAATTAAGGGGGCTAATGAGAAAGTAATAGCCGATGTAACGGTGCGAAAACTTAATATATTTCCCAAAAGAGTAGCTGGTGGAATGTGTTGATTACCCAAACTTCTTCCAGCCGTCATAGTTAAGCCAAAATCAACCAAGATGGCAAAAGTTTGTAGAAAAGCTATAACAGTAGTGTAATAACCAAAACCAACAGGCCCCAAATCTCGCGTCATTAAAGCTACTATTATTAAACCCGTTAAGGTTGCCAGTAATTTACCAAATAGTTGAATAATAGTATTAATTCCCAGCTTGGTTAACATATTTATTAATTTTGCCAAAGATACTTTTTTAAATCCACCCAGTAGTTACCCTGTTTAAAAATAACTTTTATACCCTCGCTTTTTAAAATTTTTGCTTGTAAATCCTTGCTGGCACGCAAATTTTCTATAGAGATCATACCCTGTCGGTTTACAACCCTGTGCCATGGCACACCAAACGGTAAAGAACTTAGGGCCCAGCCTACCAATTTGGCACTTTTCGGCCTACCTAAAAGTGTTGCAATTTGTCCGTATGTTGCTACTTTACCAAAAGGGATCTCTTTAACTTTATCATAAACAGATTTGTAAAAACCGGATACCATAACATTTAGTATATACTAACGAGGCTAGTTAGGCTTGAAGACAATTATATTTTATGTTATCGTGGGCTAGCTCTTAGTTAAATAAGTTCTTTAATTTATGCCCCTGTGGTGAAATGGATATCACGGCTGGCTTCGGACCAGCTATTGGGGGTTCGAATCCCTCCGGGGGCAAGGATTCGTAAATTATTTTAAATTATTTAAAAGGGTCGTTAGCTCAAGTGGTAGAGCAGCTGCCTCTTAAGCAGTTGGTTACAGGTTCGAGTCCTGTACGACCCACCAAACTCGGGGTATAGCGCAGTTGGCTAGCGCGCCTGCTTTGGGAGCAGGAGGTCCTGGGTTCAAGTCCCAGTACCCCGACCAGCTTTTTTATAATATAATAAAAATTATAATAATTATGTGATCGGCAGCGTGCCGCGGTAGCTCAGTGGTAGAGCGCAGCCCTGAAGAGGCTGGCGTCGTCAGTTCGATTCTGACCCGCGGCACCTTGATGATCACTTAAATATATGGGAAAGCATTTATTAGCAGTTATAATTTTTTTGTTAGTATTGTTTTTGGGGTATGGTATGTGGCTTTATAGTGAAAGTTTAAGAACAGGTAAAGATTTTAATATATTACTTAAGCAGGATTTGTTTGATAAACAACAAACAATAATAAATTGGAGTTTTAAAAAAGATTAGCGGGTATCGTATAACGGTTATTATCTCAGTTTTCCAAACTGATGACGGGGGTTCGACTCCCCCTACCCGCTCCAGAATTAATAAAACACCCCGCTTTTTAAGCGGGGTGTTTTAGTTTTTATCTTAATATCTCGGGGGAGGAAACATGCGCTAAAGCAGTCTCTTTGCTAATCATCTTATCTTGTAACAGATGTTTAATATGCTGATCCATAGTGATCATGCCATCTTCAGCGCCAGTTTGAATAACTGATTTAATTTGGGCAATTTTATTTTCCCTTATCAGGTTAGCCACTGCCGGATTGTTTAATAGTATTTCCCGGGCAGCAATCCTCCCGCCGTTTTCTTTAGGTAAAAGGCGTTGTGAAATTACTGCTTTTAAAGAAAAAGATAATTGCAGACGAACCTGTGTTTGTTGATGCGGCGGAAAAACATCTATAATACGATCAATAGTTTGGGCGGCGTTAGAAGTGTGTAGAGTAGCAAGAACCAAGTGGCCCGTTTCAGCTAATGTTAAAGTAGTGGCGATTGTTTCTAGGTCACGCATTTCACCGACCATAATAACATTGGGATCTTGTCTGAGGGTGTGTTTTAATCCTTCGGCAAAACTTAGCATATCAGTGCCTAGTTGGCGTTGTTTGATAATACTTTTTTCGGGTTTAAATATAAATTCTACCGGATCCTCCAAAGTTATAATGTTTAGCGCTCGTTCGGAATTAATTAGTTTAATCATAGCTGCCAAAGTAGTTGATTTGCCGCAGCCAGTAGGGCCGGTAACTAGTACCAAGCCATAATCCATGCGGGTAAGATTATATACCACTTCCGGCATACCAATATCTTCAAGATTGGGAATAGTCGTGGGAATAATGCGTGCCACTAAACCGATATTATCCTTTTCATAATGTAAGTTGATACGAAAACGAGTGCCATTTTTAAGCTCATACGAAATATCCATTTCTTTTTCTTTTTCAAATCTATCTCTTTGTGCCGGTTGTAACAAACCCAAAACAACCTCCTCCATTTTTTTGGCATTTAAAATTGGTTCATCCAAAGTTTTAAGCTCGCCGTGCAGGCGAATGATGGGTGGTAATCCTACAGCCAGATGGAGGTCTGAAGCGCCTTTTTCTGTGGCAGTTGAAAAGAGTGAATCTATGGTCATATATTTTAAGATTAAAACCCAGCGAGCTGTCTGTCAAAGAAAAATACTTTGATCAATGAAAAATTTAAGATATTATTAAATTTTGGCCTGATGGTTATTTATAAATTTTGCTTTTTTATTTTTCATTAATATAGTATAGCTCCTGAAGTGCCCTTTTTATAAGATTAACTGATGGGACATCTGAACTATGTTTATTTTCAAAATAAGGTCTACCAGTTCCTAACCCTCTTTTACTAATACGTCGAGCATGAGGATCAATATCCACCCCATCAATATGAATAGTAGGCGAAGCAAAAAAATTGTAAATTATAGCCTGATCCAAAGTATCTATAGTCACAAGTTTAGGTTCTTCATTTATGCCCATGGCGGCTAGTGCTGTTTTTAGATTTGCCATTGCTTGTGGCCAAACCTGACAATCGCGGGTATATAATAGTTCTATACCTTCATTAGGTGTAGAAAAATAAGGCATAGTTAATAATCAATAACAGAGGCAAATTATATTCTTTTACCTATCGCTTTTCTACCTCTTCTTTTTTCTTCGTGGCGTTTAGCTTTCTCATCTTTAATGCTTTCTTTGTGGGGAGTATTCCATTTGATTATTTGTGATTTGGGCAATTGATGGCCTTTTAAATATTTTTCCGACAAGCCTTGTTTAGCGGGTTCATTAAAATTCTTCGGTAAATTTAATTGCTCATCATAAAATTCAATCAACTTTTCTTTATTAAATAATTCTTTATCTTTTGGTTGACGTTTAATAATTAATGTTTTTTCTCCGTTTTCATTATTGAAATGAGCTGTGGCTATATCTCCGGTATTAGGGGGTTCATTTGAGGGCCAATCCTCAGAGTATTTTTCATCATCAATTAATAAATTATCTTCTTCTGGCTCAGGCCATTTTTCTTTTGGCATAAAATTAGATAATAATTATAAGCTATTAAATTATACCATAAATTATGGCTTAATTTTTTCTAAAGCTTGGACAGAGTAAATATTTTTTGAATTCCACAACATCCAACCATTAAAGTATTCGGCATCTTGGGTAGCCTGAATTTGGGCCCGCACCATAGCGGGCGTATACTTAGCTCCCAAATGAAAATCTTGCAACCAAGGACGAATAATTATTGATGGAGTATCTGTCAATAATGTTCGACCCTTTTCCAGAGTACCCCTGACCACGCCGTATGGTTCAGCTGCTGGATTAGTATAACCAAAATTACCTGTGCGGTAGTGTGATGGATATACCATAGGCGCAATTACATCTACTTCTGGCGCTAATATAGAAATTCGTTGCCCGGTATTACCGGCAAAATCACGTAAAAAAACTTCTCCGTAAACATCTATAGAAACAATGACGTGAGGAAAATAGGTACGCAAGTTTTGCCTGAACCAGCGCAAAAAATCACGCAAGACTTCTTCGCGTGGTTTAATTTTATCCCAAGTTGGATAAATAATATTTTGTAAATCGCCGTCAGTAGGGAAGCGGATGTAATCTAAGTTTATTTCATCAAAACCTAGACGTAAGGCCTCTTGTGCTAAAGATAAGTTATATTGCCAAACATCAGGATTAGCAGGATCCACCCAACCATGTCCGCCTCTATCTTTCCAATTAGTACCGTTAATTCTTTTTAATGAATATTCCGGTTGCCGGGTAGCCAGATCATCATCTTGAAAAGCAACATGCCGAGCAATCACCCACACACCCTCATCGTGTAATTCAGCTACCAATTTACCCAAGTCTTCATCCATTCTTGCACCAAAAGGTTCTTTGGTATTTATAACCACAGCATTAAGTTCCGTATCTTTAATAAGTTGCCGTAGTTCTACCATACGGTCCGTACGTTTGGCAGTTTGTGAGGTAATATAAATCGCTTTAACCTCTTGAGGCATAAAGCGGGGCAGTTCGCGTGGTTCAGGGGGCGGAAGTGGAGTAATGTGTTGATTTAGCAAAGCTGCCAGTAAGGTGATTACAGATAAAAACGACACAGAAATTTTTGGTGGATTAAATAAGTAATCGAGTTAAAAAAATCAGACTCGTTAGAATAGCCAACCAAGCTACCGTGACAGTTAAAAAAGTGACGGCCTCTTTCTTTTGCCCCTCAATAAATAATGTTACTGGTTTACCAAGCGCTAAGAGAGCTGTGATGGTAGCTGAGAGTACAAAGAACATCAGAAATGCTATGGGCCCCAAATAGTTGGCTTGTCGCCGAACAAACTTTCGCCGCTATTTAGTATAGTGCTGGCGAGGGCAGTGTAGGCCATAACACCCAGAGCGTGTAAGAGCGAACGAGCTATATAATTTTGAGGTAGTTTCATACTTTTAAAGTATACCCTCATTGATAGTAAGGCAAGTAAAAAAACAACCGCCTCAACTGTTTAACAGTTTCGGCGGTAAAAAAATTTTAATGCTTAGTCTTAACGGCGACCATGGTGCAGCTTTTTTAGCTGCCTTATTTTGCCAATTCCTAATTGGCTAGGTTGTGATATAATTGATATTCCTGGGTTGCAGGGTATTAATTCGAGGATATGTTCCTCTTCCTCTATAGATAGGTAACGAGAGTGAATTTGTTGGCGTGGCGATTTTATTATAAACGATTGACTCTCGTTTATTTTATTGAGTTCTTTTTCCTCATTGCTTATGAATATGATCTCGGGATTGAATTCATTTGAACCTAATTCTTCAATAGGGATGAATTTTTTATCTTTTTTATTTATTCGAAGATCATCTTCGATATCATCGAATAAATCTTCAAGATTAATGTCAGGACTTTGTTTGTAAGTCCTACAACCGAGAAAAGTTCTTTTTTTCATGCGTTCTCCTTTTTTAAAGTGATTTTAGTTTAATAAGCTTATTAGGCTTATATTTTATTTTTTATATACAAATTTAACACCCCCTTCTTATCATTTTCAATAATTAAGTCAAGTGGTGTTAATTTTACTTGAAAAAATTTAGTTTTATTTTTAGTTATTAGTTATTTGTCCGGATTATCTAGAGAAGTTAATGTTTGACGTAAAAAATCCTCCACGTGAATGTAACTTACTGAACCATCTTTTTTAACTTGGGGAATATTTTTAAGACGAGGAATATATCTTGTGCCTTCAGGCAGTTTTATCAAAAAATATTCATGATTAGCAGGATCTATGGAAATGCGGCTGTCATTAATGCGGACGACAATTTCTTGCGCTTCTTCCGGGAGTAATTTTTCATTTACTTGATGGGGAACATTTTCAAATTTATTTGGCATATAGCTAATAGACTAGCACTTTTTAATAAATACAAGGCCGCCCCAAAGCAGCGGCTTGATTTGTGTAAATTTAGTGGTAATCTTGTTTGTTATTTAAAACAGCCCGGGCTCTAGCAACAGCTTCTTTTCCTGAAATTTCTTTTTTTTGCCAAAGCTTTTTTATATTGTCTAGTTCGTCGAATTCATAATCATTTGCCCCCATAACGGCAATTTGTTGGCGTATTATTTCAATTTCCATTTCGACATTAATATTTTCTGGATTTTGATTTAGTTCATTTTCTTTTTCCATACGATTATTTAAATAGTTTATATTTTTTTTAGAGTCTATATTATATTTAGAATTTAGTCAATTACTAGTCAGTTTTGGTCATGATTAATTTCATACACTTAATTTTTGCTTTAGAAAAAATAATAGGTGAAAATATTTATGATCAGAGAAGGCTTAAAATATAAGGGCCGATGCCGGTATTATTAATGGATTAGGATAGTTATTTATTGTTTTTTATAATAATTTAGGCGGGCTGATAATCAGATTAACAGGGCGACTATATTTAAATTAAACCAAACAAAACCCTCGTTTGAGCGAGGGAGTTCTTGATGGGGTGGCTAGGGGGAATCGAACCCCTCGCTAAGGGCTCCACAGGCCCCTGTGCTACCATTACACCATAGCCACCATAAAAATAATAGCGCGATTAAAGTAACATTATTTTATTATCCGGGCAAGATTTAAAGCGGTAATGATAATTGACTGGCAGATGACGGTAGTTTGGAAGAAGCAGAGGTATCCATTACTGAAATCCAAGTATTGCCCGGTTGCAATGGTAGGGGATTGCCAGCATTATCAACAAATTGAATCATGCTGTCAGGTGAATTTTTTTTCCATAAACCAACATATACAGCGCCGCCAGTATAAATTTTAACTTCACCAGTACCTATGGTTCTAAGCTCTACCCTTAATAGAGGATCATTTGGTATAGGATTGATATCAGTAAACATAACCACCACATTTTTAACCATCAGAATTTGATTGTTGTTGGCATCTAATTGTGTAGTGCCGTTAACTATTCTTTGATAAGTACCGGTTAGGGTTTGGTATTCGTAAGTTACTTCGTACTCTTGCGGCACATAAGGCAGGGTGATAACGCTTATTTTAGGTGCTAAGGGCAGAGAATTAGTAAAATTTATTTTGGGTACTTCAGATATTAAATTGAATTTATTTTTGTCTAAATAGGAAAAGAATTTTTCTGGAGTAGTAAAAAGATTATGTGGTGCTTGTAAATTGGGCTGGCGGGTATAAGCTATGCCATGAAAAAATTCATTAATGTCGACAATTCCACCGTAACCAGCTTTTAGTTGTTGTAAGGCGCGGTTACTGCCGCCGGAGTGACTATAAAAAGGCGAGAAGGGTCTTATCCAATCATTAAAATATGAACGAGCGCTGCGTATAGGCCCGACTGTTTTAGGTAATTGACTTTGATATATAGCTACTAATCTGGTAATGCCGCCTTCAGTTGGCGATTCAAAAACAATATCAGCTGAACTTAAGCCGGCCTGAGGTCGAACAGTAACAAAATTTTCCACTACCACAGCCCAAGGACGTCGGTTTAATGTTTCGGGAGAGCTGGGTAATCCGGTAAGCGGCGCCAAGTATTTGTTGTTAAGAGAGGTTTGTACAAGCGGGGCCGCCACAGGTTTTTGTGGAGGATTTTTTAACTGAATCAGCCAAATGATTGAGCCGGTTACTATAAGTACTCCTAAAAGACTAGCGCTCAACCAAGCTAAAGCTCGCCAATAACTATGGTCGTGCCTTATTGATGATCGGCTGATAATATGGCTTTTTAATTCCGGCGCAACTTCGGGCAACTGAGGTACTGATCGGTTAGGTGTTTTTTTGATAGATGTTCTTTTAGTTTTTAGCTGGCCGGTTTTCTTTTTTTTAACCCCCTCTTTTTTTGAGAGTTGTTTTTTTGATTTTGCCATGGCGTTATAATTTATTATTTAACATACTTGAGAATACCATTTTTAAATTTTGATTTCAATTATATTAGTTTTTAAATTGGAATTATAATCTGAAACATCAATATCATGTTCTCTAAATAAAGCGAGAATATCACCAGTTAAATTTTGATGAGCTGTTCGCCGTTCAATAACGTCGAAATCTAAATCCCAAAAATCGGGGAAGTATTATTTGGTGCCCCCGAGAGGAATCGAACCTCTATAACCGGCTTAGAAGTCCGGTGTTCTATCCATTGAACTACAGGGGCAAGGATTGATGAAGATTTTGACAAGCAAGTACTTTTTGAGGCTAAGATATTTTATTGTTTTGGTCAATAGTTTTATTGCCGGTTGGTTTATAAATCTGTACAGTAGCGCGGTGTTTTAACCCTAAACTTTTTTGCAGTTCAGCAGGTGTTTTGCCTTGGCGAGCTAGGGTATAGGCAAAAGTGTGTCTAAGGGTATGCGGAGTTATTTTTTGTTTTAGTCCGGCCAGCTTGCGGTATGTTTCCAAACTGCGCTGTAAACTACGAGGAGTCAGTGGCCCGGGATTTTTATCAGCTGCCCTGTCGTGTCTTACAAAAATATAAGGACTTTGATCTTCGCGGGTCTTAATGTAGTTTTGTAGAAGATTTTTTAGTTCAGCAGATAAATTTATTTTGTCAACAGAGTAACGTTTGGTAATCTCCAATTGTCCGTTTTCTGGCAAGAAATGTTTTTTTTGCAAGCTGACCAGTTCAGAAACTTTTAAACCAGTATTTATAATTAGTTCAATTATTATTTGGTCGCGATACTTTGTTAGAGCAGGCTCCCCGCTTTGTTTAATAGCTTGTCGTAAAGCCAAACAGTCTGTTTCAGTTAGGTAGATGATTTTTCTTTTTTGCGGCGGCGTTAGATTAATACTGGCAGCTGGCAAGACAGGAAAATTTTTTTGTTTTAAGTAATTTACAAAAGATCGCAAGGCTGTAAGATGATAATTTTGAGTTGCTAAAGAAAGCGGATTGCCGTTAAGACTTTTTTGGCGTGATAGCCACAATCGGTAGTCACGCAGTTTTTCTCTAGAGATATCAACTATTGATGATAGCTGACTAATTACGCTCCAATTAGTAAACCTTTTCAAGTATAGTCGGTAATTACGAACAGTTAAAGTAGTACGCCCGCGTTGTACTTTTAAATAGCGCAAAAAATCTTCAATTAGATCAGGTAGATTCTTATTCATATATCTATCTTAATTTTACGCCCCTCTTAATAGGTTGGCCATTGTCCATAAACAACACCAAGAATTTGAAGAACTTGCCAAAAAATGTATTACATGTTACATTTAACAAAGTTTAATAATAGTTTCGCTTACTTGGGTTTGGTGGAGTTATCCATCCCCTTACTCGATTGGCGATTATGAGGAGAGCTAAATTATGCTCGATAAAACAACTAAGGATAAGATTATAAAAAAGTTTAAAACCCATGAGGCTGATACCGGCTCAACCGAAGTTCAGATAGCCATTTTAACTGAAGAGATAAGAAGATTAACCGAACACCTCAAGGGCCATAAAAAAGATTTTTCTTCCCGTCGCGGTTTGATAAAAAAGGTTAGTCAGCGTCGTAAATTACTAAAGTTTTTGCAGCGCGATAACCCTGCCAGTTTTGATAATATTGTTAAAAAACTTAAACTGAAGATAAAAATTTCTGCCATTCCTCAGGAATTACCTGAGTCTATTGAAGAGGTGGAGGGGGTGGAGTAAAAAGTGTTTACTAAGAGGAAGTTAATATGTTAAAACACAAAGATCAACGCGTTGGGGTTTTTGTGGATGTATCTAATATGTATTATTCGTCCCGGAATCTTTTTGGCAGTCGTACTAATTTTGGTAAAGTTCTGGAAGCGGCCGTGGCTGATCGTAAATTAATTCGGGCCATTGCTTATGTTATTAAATCTGAAACTCCGGAAGAAGCTAAATTTTTTGAAGCTTTGGATAATCAGGGTTTTGAGGTAAAAACTAAAGATCTGCAGGTTTTTGTGGGTGGCGCTAAAAAAGGCGATTGGGATATTGGAATCGCTATTGATGCTATTTCTATGGCTTCTAAGATTGATGTGGTTGTTTTAGTTACAGGTGATGGCGATTTTGTCCCCCTAATTCAATATTTACAGTTTTTAGGCCAACGAGTGGAGGTGATGGCTTTTAGCGAAACAGCCTCATCTAAGTTAGTGGAAGCGGCTGATGATTTTTTTGACTTATCATCTTCACGTAGCCAATTTTTAATGGCTTTACCGGCTTCTTTGCGTCGTCAGTTAGCTAAAAAGAGTGGGTAGGTAATTCATTAATAATTTATTTTTATTATTAAATTATAATTAGACAGTAGCAACATAAGATTTTGGGCCATCAGTTATTTGAAGAGAATTGTGTTTGGCCAAATAGTCAGGACACAGCTCTTTTCAAATAACCAATAGTTGCCCGATCAAATTGCTACCAGAAAGATTAAATATGTCAGAGATAAAAATTTTTGAACAAGAATATGCCGGCAAAAAATTGCGGGTGGAGGTAGGTCGTTTGGCCAAGCAAGCTCACGGAGCTTGTACAGTGAGTTATGGCGAAACAGTGGTTTTGGCTACAGTTGTTCAATCACCTGAACCGCGCGAAGGCACGGATTTTTTTCCGCTGATGGTGGATTATGAAGAGAGGCTTTATGCTGCCGGTAAAATAAAAGGTTCTCGTTTTATTAAACGGGAAGGCAGGCCAACAGATGAGGCTATTTTGAACGCTCGTTTAATCGACCGTTCTATTCGTCCTTTGTTTAAGGACACAGAAAGGCGCGATGTGCAGGTGGTGGTTACGGTTTTATCGATTGATCAGGAAAATGATCCCGATGTAATTTCTTTAATAGCCGCTTCTTTAGCTTTATCCATTTCTCCTATTCCTTGGAATGGTCCACTAGGTGCGGCTAGAGTAGGGCGTGTGAGTGGTGAGTGGGTGCTTAATCCATCTTATGACGCTCGCTTGAAATCAGATTTAGATATTTTTGTAGCAGCGACTGCTGATGAAATTGTAATGTTGGAAGCTGGGGCTAATGAGGTATCGGAAGAGGATATGGCCACAGGCATATCTTTTGGTCATAAACACATTGCCAGATTATTTCCTTTTTTCCAACAGGTAATACAGTCTTGCGCAGTAGCTAAACGGGCTGAAGTTGAACTAAGTGAAGAAGAAGTTAAAAATCTAGCTCTCTTGCGAGATAAAGTAGAAAATTATTTAGCCGATAAACTTGATGATCTTTTTACCGCTGGCAGCAAAGAAAGTTATCAAGCTAAATTAGCTGAAATAAACCAAGGTTTGGATGCTGTTTTAAAAGCCGATAATGAAGTATCTAAAGAAGCGCGCATTAAAGCCTTAAGTATGGTGGATCATTATTTGGATTTGGCTGCTAGGCGACAGGTGTTAGAAAAAGGACGTCGGGTGGATGGTCGGACACCAGATGAGTTACGTGAGTTGACGGCAGAAGTTGGTGTTTTGCCACGAACTCATGGATCTGGACTTTTCCGTCGAGGTGAAACACAGGTATTGTCGGTAGTAACCTTAGGCAGTCCGGGTATGGAGCAAACTTTAGATGGTATGGAAGAAGATGGCAAAAAAAGATTTATGCATCATTATAATTTTCCGGGTTATTCAGTGGGTGAAGTAAAACCAGTACGCGGTCCCGGTAGGCGGGAAATAGGTCACGGCGCTTTAGCCGAGAAGGCTTTATTACCAGTGATACCGCAAGACAAATCAGTCTTCCCTTATACTATTAGAATTGTATCCGAAGTTTTGTCATCAAACGGTTCTTCTTCTCAAGCTTCTATTTGTGGATCAAGCCTGGCCTTAATGGATGCTGGTGTGCCAATCAAAGCAGCAGTAGCTGGTATTGCCATGGGCTTAATAACTGACCCAGCTGACAAATCAAAATACACCATCATCACCGATATTCAGGGGATAGAAGATCATGCTGGTGATATGGATTTTAAAATTGCTGGTACACGTGCGGGTATAACCGCTATTCAGCTTGATATTAAACTAGGAGGGATTGCTCCTAAAATAGTAGATGAGACATTAAGCAAGGCTCGCGTTGCCAGATTGAAGGTTCTTGAGGTTATGGATAAAACTATAGCTCAACCTAGGCTGGAGCTTTCGCCTTATGCTCCTCGTATTGTTTCTTTCAATATACCGGTTGATAAAATAAGAGAAGTTATTGGCCCGGGAGGCAAGGTTATTAATGAAATCATTGATGCTACTGGTGTAACAATTGATATTGAGGATGACGGGTTGGTAATGATAACTTCGGTTTCAGCCGAAGCCAGCGCCAAGGCTGTAGAATGGATTAAGAATTTAACGCGTGAAGTAGTTGTAGGAGAAGTTTTTCAAGGTAAGGTTACCAGAATAATGAACTTTGGTGCTTTTGTGGAAGTACTACCACGACAAGAAGGCCTAGTGCATGTTTCAGAATTATCTTGGAATTACGTAAATAACGTTTCTGATGTGGTTAAGATAGGCGATATTATTCCGGTTAAGGTTATTGAGATTGATGAGCAGGGTAGGATAAATTTGTCATACCGCCAAACACAGCCTAAGCCTGAAGGTTATGCTGAATCGCCTCGTGGTTATAGTAAAAAAAATAATAATCATGGTGATAATAGTCAACGACATCAAAGAAACAACCGTAGCTCCCTAGCAAACTATAATCATCGTTAAGTAATCTAGAAAATCTTAATAAAACCATCATGGCTTAATTTTAAAATAAGTTAGGCTTGTGGATAATTTGTGATTTATGTGGATAATGAATAACAAATGTATTCAGGTTAAATTAATATTATTTGGCTAAAAATAAAGAAAATTTAGTAGTTGACCTTAAATAAAAAGTATGCTATATTAGTTAATAGTAAATTAAAAATAGGTTAAAAAGACCGTAGCAGAGGATTATCAGACTTAATTAAAGGCTTTTATTCCCTTGCTACTGTCCGGATTTCGACCTGGTACTGGCCGAGGTCAAACCAAAAAATTTTTGAAACAAAAACAAAATCACGGTCCACTGATCTTAACTGGTTAGTAGACCACAAGGCTGGTAGCGAGAATCGCAGCTTAACAAAGCCAGTAGTTGCGCCTAAGGTGCTTGATGATACATTCTTGTTTTTTGTGCGGGCGTAGTTAGTTTCTTTAATTTAATTTTAAGAAAAAAGAAATTAACTAAGCTCGCGCAAAGCAAGTAGAGCAAGCATCGTATTAGGCGCCGTTAGGTGCCAATTATTAATTTTTTAACGGGCAACCAAACGGCGCCTTTTTTATTTGTTAATTTAGTATTTAAAAGTTATTTTGGGGAAGAATTTAGGTATTGATAGTTTATTTTTTCGATGGTATACTTTGTTAACATATGAAGCAAACATTTGTAAAAGAAATGGAGCAAGCGCTTCTTAGTATGAAGCAAAAACTGGAAGCTGAGCTACGGGTTTTTGCCCGGAAAAATGTTCGTTCGCCTCAGGGTTTTGATGCTGAATTTCCAGATTATGGAGATAAAGATGATGAAAACGCAGCAGAGGTAGCTACCTTTACTGATAATTTGGCCTTAGAGCATACCTTGGAAAATGCTTTGGAAGATGTTAATTCGGCCCTAGCGCGCATTGCTAAAGGAACTTACGGTTATTGTCGTTATTGCAATAAAGAAATTGATGAACGGCGATTACGCGCCCGCCCCGAATCAAGCTCTTGTGTTAATTGCAAAAAGAAAAAATTGGGTCAGGCATGAAACTCATAAACTTTAGTTGGGTGGTTGGGTTATTAATATTTTTTTTACTTGACAGATTAATAAAGAATTTAGTTTGGAATTCTTCGGTTGAATTTGCCGGAGAATTTTTTATTATCTCTCCATATTTAAACCAAGACGGACCATTTAGTTTGCCATTAGCTAACATTATTATGGTGATAATAACCATACCATTGCTAATTTGGCTGGTTAGTTTAGCTTTAACTTATTTTGGGCAAAAAAATTTTTTCAGTTTTTGGGGCACCGGTTTAATGATAGTTGGCGGTTTTAGTAATTTATGGGACAGATTAATTTGGGGAGGGGTAATAGATGTTTGGCAAATAACTTGGCCGAGTAATATGCATTTTAATTTAGCAGATGTTTTATTAATGATTGGCTTATGTTTTTTATTACGCACCTATTATCAAGTTAAAAAGGTTTATTAAAAAAACACAACAATACTTTTATTAAGTAATTATTAACAATTAGCTAATAAGATTTGACGCCGGGCTGGTTTTGGTTGTAAGGTAGATGACTATTTAAGTTATATAAATATGTCAGCTAAAATATATACTTGTGGTGTTTTTGGTTTACAAGCTTTATCTATTGAAGTAGAGGCCGATGTTTCTTCCCAATTACCGGGGATTTTTATAGTTGGGCTGCCGGACAAGGCGGTGGAGGAGGCTAGAGAGCGGGTTCGCTCGGCGTTAAAAAATTCAGGCTGTGAATTTCCGCGCACTAAAGTTACTGTCAATTTGGCGCCGGCTGATGTTAAAAAAGAAGGTAGTTCTTATGATTTGCCCATTGCTCTTGCTTTATTAGTAGCCAGTGGCCAGCTTGAAAGCGAGGGTGGTTTTAGTAAACGTTTATTTTTGGGAGAACTTTCTTTAGAAGGCGAATTAAGACCTGTGCCCGGTGTGTTGGTGGTAGCCCGTGCCGCTAAACGATTAGGTTTTGAAGAAATTTTTGTTCCGCAGGCTAATGCCGCCGAAGCAGCTTTGGTTGAAGGCTTAAAAGTATACGCACCAAAGCGTTTAGTAGAATTATTGGAACATTTATCAGGCCAAAATACTTTGCCAAGTATTCCCACCACTAGTTTAGAAAATATTACTTTAGATGATATTTCGCCAGACAGCGATTTAGCTTACATTCATGGTCAAGAACACGCTAAACGCGCTTTAGAAATTGCAGCTGCTGGAGGACACAATCTTCTTATGTCAGGCCCGCCGGGCAGCGGCAAGACTTTACTAGCCAGAGCTTTGGCCGGTGTTTTACCACCATTGTCGCGCAATGAGGTTTTGGAGGTGACTGAACTTTATAGCGTAGCTGGTTTGCTTTCTTTATCACAGCCGCTTATTAGGAGCAGACCTTTTCGTTCTCCCCACCATACCGCTTCAGAAGTATCTTTGGTTGGTGGAGGATCAACCCCTAGGCCGGGTGAAATTTCTTTGGCACATAGAGGAGTACTATTTCTTGACGAATTACCCGAGTTCCCCCGTTCAGTATTGGAAAGCCTCCGCCAGCCATTGGAGGACGGTATGGTTACTGTTGCTCGGGCCGCTGGCACTATTCAATACCCGGCTCGTTTTATTTTAGTAGCTGCTATGAATCCATGTCCTTGTGGTTATACTGGTGACACAGTAAAACACTGCACTTGTACACCGGGAATGATTTATCGTTATCAGCATAAATTATCAGGCCCCTTGCTTGATAGATTTGATTTACATGTAAGTGTACCACGTTTGCCTTTTGAAAAAATGGAATTACCTCCGGCTGAACCATCTGTTAATTTTCGGCAAAGAATAATTAGTGCCCGTCAAACACAAGCTAAACGTTTTAAGAACGAATCTAAACTTAATTCTGCCATGAAGTTAACAGATATTAAGGAGCTTAAACTGCCGCCGGAAGCAATAGAATTACTGCGTCAGGCTGTAAATAAATATCATCTTTCCGGGCGGGTTTATCATCGGGTACTTAAAGTTTCCAGAACTATTGCTGATTTAGCCGGTATGGAAAATATTACCCCAATTCATGTGGCTGAGGCTTTACAGTATAGACCGCGGGGACAGAACGAATAAGGAAAAAATTATCTAATGTAGTTTAAGGGATTGGTACGACTACCACGAATACGTACTTCAAAATGTAAATGAGGTCCGGTGGAACGACCAGTGGAACCAATATTGGCTATGTGTTGACTTTTATCAACCCTATCTCCAGCAGACACATGTAATTTAGACGCATGAGCATAAAGAGTTTTTATACCGCCGCCATGATCAATAACTATATAATAGCCGTAGCCGCCATTATTCCATCCGGCTATTTCAACAATACCTTCATCAGCCGCATAAATAGGTGTGCCAGTCGGTCCGGCAATATCCACACCACCATGTCGCCAAGTATAATATTGCGTGATTCTTCTGGTATCAGTTGGCCATAATAAGCGGGTATTACCGCTAGTAGGTACACTAATAGCCGGTAAACTTGGTATTGGTTTTGTTACTCTTACCGGAGCTGGTGGTGCTGGTGGTTTCCCGCCTGGTATAATTATGGTTCGTCCGATAGTTAAGGAACTGCTGGAAATATTATTGTAATTAATAATATTTTCTGGCAGTACATTATATTTTTTAGCTATGGAATTAATAGTATCGCCACGTCCAATACGGTAAGTTACTCCATCAGTAGGTAAAATAGTAAGTTTTTGTCCTGGACGAATAAGACTGCGGGCAGTTAATTTATTTTCCCATAACAAAGTATTAATATTTAAACCAAAACGTTCGGCAATGCTAGAAATAGTATCACCTGCTTCCACAGTGTAAAATTCAATAGTTGTTCTGGCGGCAGTTCCAGGGGCAGAGGTAACCAAATGAGGTTTTAATAAAGCGGCGCCAATTCCCGAGGGCTCAATTTGTTTTTCAGGAGTAATAGCGCTTGTTTCCTCGTCCACTTCTGTCTCTGTTGATTCAGCTATTAAGCCCGCACCGCTTTCGATAATCAATAGTTCAAAATCGGGTTTAATAAGAGGGAATATAAGATTATTCTGACCAAAATTTTCAGCTGAAGCTTGGTGTATACGCCAGTTATTGGCCGTTACCAATAAAGCAAAAACCAGTAATAGATAAAGTATACTTTGGTGATGAGATAAAAAATTTAAATTAGGCAGTTTTAGCCAAAGATTTTTTACTCGTCGGCCTAGTTTAATTAACAGACGATAAGGTCTTAAGATTAACCAATTGATCGTTAATCTAAGTATTGGTTTTGTAACTTTAGTTAGAGTGTCTAGAAATCGTCCAGTTATAGCAACTGTTTTTTTCAGAGCTTTTATTGATACCAGAGCGACTCGCAAAAAAAATATGTAAAAATCTTTTTTTATAAGATTATTTCCTTATACGCGCCCTTAGGCTATAGTAGTCAAAAGCAAGCAATAATGACAGAAAATATCATGGCCATATCAGCGCCATAAAGTGTTAGTAAGATTACCAATTTAAATACTTATGGTCAATGAGTACCAATATTTGCAGGAGATAATTAATTTGTCGCTCTCAAAAGCAAATGCTAGCATAAGATAGGGGATAATTTCCTGTTTTTCTTAATTTAAATGGTATTTTAATGATATTATACGATCATAAGAAAATAGAAGAAAAGTGGCAAAAAATCTGGGAAGAAAAAAATATTTTTGTAGCTAAAGATAAGCCCAATCAAGAGAAGTCTTATATTTTAGATATGTTTCCTTATCCTTCCGGCCAAGGGCTGCATGTTGGACATCCAGAAGGTTATACTGCCACAGATATTTATTGTCGATATTTGCGTATGAAGGGTGTGGAAGTGTTACATCCTATGGGTTGGGATGCTTTTGGTTTGCCGGCGGAAAATTATGCTATTAAAAGTGGACGGCATCCGCGTTTAACCACTGAAGAAAATATCAACAATATTAGACGGCAAATTAAATCGTTGGGTTTTTCCTATGACTGGTCGCGTGAAATAAACACATCTTCACCAGACTATTACCGTTGGACTCAATGGCTTTTTTTGCAATTTTATAAAAAAGGGTTGGCGTATCGCGCTCTAGCGCCGGTTAATTGGTGTCCATCATGTCAAACAGTATTGGCAAATGAACAAGTAGTAGATAGAAAATGTGAACGCTGCAAAACAGAAGTTGAGCAAAGAAATATGAAACAATGGTTTTTCAAGATTACCGATTACGCTGATGAGTTATTGTGCGACCTGGATAAATTAGATTGGCCTGAATCGCTTAAGGAAATGCAGCGTAATTGGATTGGAGCCAGTCAGGGTGCCGTGATAAAATTTCCAATTTCCAATATTAAATTTAAAATTCAAGAGATTGAGATATTTACCACACGTCTTGATACTATTTATGGAGCTACTTTTATAGTTATCTCCCCGGAACTTGCCAAGAAGTGGATTGAAGCCGGCTGGCAGGCTAATGAAGGTATAATAATTTATGTACATGAATCTCTTAAAGGACGAGAATTAGAAAGGGTAGAGAGAGCAGTTAAAGAAAAAACCGGCGTGGAGACAGGGATTAAGGTTATTAATCCGGCAACTGGGGAGGAAATTCCTGTTTGGGTAGCCGATTATGTGTTGGGCAGTTATGGTACCGGCGCTATTATGGCCGTACCGGCTCATGATGAAAGGGATTTTGCTTTTGCTAAAAAATTTAATCTGCCAATTAGGCGTGTGGTTGAACCTAAATTTGTAGCTACTGAAGGCGAGGAAGCATTTCGTCCTCAAGAAGAAACGGTAAAAAGAAATGCAGTTTGTTGTGTGGTGCGTAATCCCAAGGACGATTCATATTTATGTGTTAGTTGGAAACATTTTATTATGCATGGTTTTATTACCGGTGGAGTAGAAGAAGGTGAGGATATTGTGGCGGCGGCCAAGCGGGAGATTCATGAAGAAACAGGGTATAAGAATGTTCGTTTGGTGAGTAATCCCGAATTTGCTTTACATAGTTTTTTTTACCATCGGGTAAAAAAACAAAACAGGCATGCCAGATTCCAGTATTTATTTTTTGAACTGGAAAATGAAGAAAAAGATCCTATTAATATTCAGGAGGAGTCACTTCATGAAGTATTATGGATTAAACGTAATAATTTAAAAAATTTCCTTTCAGTCATAGAAGGTAAATTTACGGAAAATTTCTTGGCAAATTCAGATTATATTTATACTGGCGAAGGTATATTGTGGAATTCAGATGAATTTTCGGGCATGGAATCAGCCGCCGCTATTCCGGCGATAGCTAAAAAAATAAAAGCACAATTAACTACTCAGTATAAGTTACACGATTGGCTTATTAGTCGTCAGCGTTACTGGGGGGCGCCTATTCCTATTATTTATTGTAATCAGTGTGGTGAAGTTCCGGTACCAGAAAAAGATTTGCCGGTCTTGTTGCCTGACGATGTTGATTTTAAGCCTACGGGCGAATCGCCCTTAGTGCGTTCCGTAAGTTTTCAAAATGTTTCTTGTCCTCAGTGTGCGGCAGCTGCTAGACGTGAAAGCGACACCATGGATACCTTTGTGGATTCTTCTTGGTATTTTTTACGTTATTGCGATCCACATAATACCGAAGAAATTTTTGACAAGAAAAAAATTGATATTTGGTGCCCGGTAGATTTTTATGTAGGCGGGGCGGAGCATGCGGTTATGCATCTATTGTATGCTCGATTCTTTACTAAGGTTTTACGGGATTTGGGATATGTTAATTTTTCTGAACCATTTTTGAAACTTAGAAATCAAGGATTAATCTTAGGCGAAGACGGGCAAAAAATGTCCAAATCTCGTGGTAATGTGATTAATCCTGATGAAATAGTAGAAAAATATGGCGCCGACACTTTTAGGCTTTATGAAATGTTTATGGGTCCCTTAGAAGACGCCAAACCATGGAATACTACTTCTATTATTGGAGTTAGGCGTTTTTTGGAAAAAGTTTGGCAATTAGCCCTGACACCAAAAATCAATCACTTAGTTGATTTATCAGCAGATAAAGAACAAGAACTGTCTTATTGGATGTCAAAAACCACCAAAAAAGTAACAGATGATATTGTAACTTTTCGTTTTAATACCGCCATTGCCGCACTTATGGAATTTGTGAATTATTTGTTTAAAGTTACTTTACCGGCTATTAACCAGCAAAAAGTTACAGATCTGCTGTTGCAATTGGTTTATCCTTTTGCCCCTCATTTAGCTTGTGAGCTTTGGGAACAATTAGAGCGACCGGGGCAAATTTGGCAGCAGCCTTGGCCGGAATACAACCCTCAAGCTTTACAATTAAACAAAGTTAATATAGCCGTACAGGTAAATGGCAAACTTAGGGGGCAGCTATTATTGACAGCCGGTCTTAATGAGGTGGAAGTAATTGACTGGGCAAAAAAATTAGAGCCTGTGTCCAAGTATTTGATTGGTAAAAATATTAAAAGGATTATATATGTGCCCGATAAACTAATTAATTTAGTGATTGAGTAATTTTAATTTTCAATTAAGACTAAGAGTAAAAAATAATAAATTAATAGTTGTAAATTATATTTGTAGATTTTAAGATGATTACTCTTATTAAAAAATCTGTCAGTACCATTCCCCAGATTTGTAAAATCTTATTAGCCGGCGAAGTAATTGCCGCCCCTACCGAAACAGCCTATGGTTTATTGGCTGACGCTACTAATAAAAAAGCGGTGACTAAAGTTTTTAAAATAAAAAATCGTCAAGCCAATAAACCGTCTGCTTTAATAGCGTCTGATATAGAAATGGTTAAATGTTATTTTAAACTGGAAGGTTTAGAAAAATTTTTGGCTGTAAAGATTTGGCCAGCACCCTTGACTTTATTATTAAAACCAAAATTCAAATTTCCACAGAGTATTATTGGTTTAGGCGGATTGGTGGGTGTACGTGTGCCGGCTAATAAATGGTTAAGAAATTTAGTAGCCAGTTATGGCCGACCATTAACCGCCACTTCCGCCAATCCGGCAGGCCGGGCAACAGTTTATTCAGCCGCCGCAGTTAAAAAACAATTATCTAATTGTGGTTTAAAATTTTTGATTGATGGTGGTTATTTGTCAGCGCGGCCTACTTCAACAGTGGTTAAAATAAATCATGGAAGTTTAATAATATTGCGTTCAGGGGCTATTTCTGAGTTTAAACTATGGCGTGTGTTAAACTTAAATAGAAAATAAATTACCAAAAATTATTTATGTCTTGTCGTTTTACAAGTATGCTTAATGGTTGGCTACCTAATCATCTGACGCGTCAGATGAGAGAATTATATTGGGCTACGTTCATACAAAACTTGGCGTTAGCTATGTTGTTGTTATTTGAGCCTATTTATTTGTGGCAACAAGGATTTTCAATTACACAAATACTTTGGTTCTTTTTTATTCTTTACGCGGTTTATTTTTTTATTTTGCCCCTTGGTGCCAAATTTGCCACACTTAAGGGTTTTGAGAACGGTATAGCTGTTTCCACCGTAGCTCTAGTAGCTTATTACGCTTGTTTATATTTAGTGGCTTTTTCTTGGTGGTGGATTGTGCCAGCAGTTATTTTTTATGTTTTACAAAAAACATTTTATTGGCCGGCTTTTTACGCTGACTTTGGTCGTTATTCCGATTTAGCTGAAGAAGGTAAAGAAGTAAGTGCTCTTCATGTGGCTTTGTCCGGTGTTTATGTAATTGGTCCTCTGTTAGGCGGCGCGCTGATTACTTATGGTTCTTGGGGCTTAATGTTTATTGTTGGTTGTTCTTTAATATTGGCTTCCAACTGGTTTTTATTGCATACCCGTGAACAGTTTGCGCCGCGCAACTTTCCATATTTAGCAGCTTATAAACGCCTTTT
The DNA here is from genome assembly GCA_937929825.1 of uncultured Patescibacteria group bacterium. GTDB lineage: Bacteria > Patescibacteriota > Patescibacteriia > Veblenbacterales > UBA10138 > UBA10138. The sequence goes on along the minus strand of CALFUV010000005.1, from coordinate 8,106 downwards.
TGCTCGAGAGAATCGTCGTAGTTTAGTAGGTTATCTGGGGTTTGGTGAGGAACTAATTTTATTGGTTTTGTGGCCCGTTTTTATAGCCACCATCATTAGTCAGTATGTAGAGATTGGCGCTTTAGTGGCTGTTTCTACTTTAGTAATGATTGTAGCTACTCTTTATATTGGCAAGCTTTCTGATGAGCGAGACAAACGATACGTTTTGAGATTTTCTACAGTACTTTATTTTTTTGTATGGCTGGCACGTCTTTTAGCCCGCACGCCATTGGGAATATTTTTTGTTGATTCATTTTCGCGTCTGACCAAAAATATTGTTAATGTTCCTTTATTAGCCCTACTTTATGAACGAGCTCGTTCTCGTTCGGTGATGGATACAGTGGTTTCTTTTGAATTAGCTTTAATTATTGGCAAGGTGGTAACTGCTGGTTTGCTACTGATTATATTTTCACAAATTACTTCTTTGGAAAACGTCTGGCCGGTAGCCTGGTTAATAGCGGCAGTAATGACACTTTTTTACACCATTATTTAGTTGTTTATGTCAGAAATTGTTTTACCGCTTGATCTTAGAAAATGGACCAAATTATCATTGGAGCGCTATGGTTTAAAAGCTGGCCTCAGAATGGGTCAGCATTTTTTAGTAGATCAGCAAGTTCTGCAGGATATAATTGAAACCGCCAAGCTAACCACTGAAGCTAGAGTTTTAGAAGTTGGTGGTGGTTTAGGTATTCTTACTTTGGAATTATTAGCTCGTGCGGGAAGAGTGGTAGTGGTAGAGTTAGATAAAAAAATGATGCAAGCCTTACAAAATATATCTTTAGGTAGCGATAAGCTTATAATAATTCCCGGAGATATTATTAAAATACCAGCCACAGAATTTAAGAAAGCTTTAGGCATTACTGGTCAGCAGGATTGGCAAATAGTGGCTAATTTGCCTTATGAAATCAGCGGAGCTTTTTTGTATAAATTTTTATGGGAAGATTTTCAACCAAGCAGTATGACATTATTGGTACAAAGGGAGGTAGCTGAACGAATGATGGCTATTCCCGGAAAAATGAGTTTATTATCTCTAAGTTGCCAACTAAAAAGCCGGATAGAAATTGTACGTCATGTAACACCTAAGTCATTTTGGCCTCAGCCCAAAGTTCAATCAAGTTTAGTGCGAATGGAAATTTTATCACCTTATGAGTTGCAAAAATCTTTAGTTGGTCTAGATATCAATTTTTTATGGCGTTTGGCGCGAATTGGTTTTGCCGCCCGTCGGAAATTACTTATTAATAATTTAGTTAGCGCTCTACCTATTAAACGCGAAGATATAGCTAGAGCTTTAACTGCGGCAGGAATTAAACCTACGGCCCGGGCTCAAGAACTTTCTTTAGATAACTGGAAAGCATTAAGTCAAGAATTAAAATACCTTTGACTTTTTATTAGATACATGATATAATTAAAGGTGTATTTTAAGATTTTTGACCTTAAAATTATAATAAATTTGCGAATTATATTCAGATATATTCAAACAAAGCGCAGTTTGCGCCGATTTTATAAAATAGTTGTTTAGCAGTAATAATGTTTTCCTTGGCTAAATTAAAGGAATTTACCAATAAACCGGAGCAAACTCAAATTGCTCTAGGGGTAGTGGCTTTATTGGCTTTGATATTTGGCTTTTGGCAAATAAAAACATCTTTAAGTTTACCTTTGGATATACCCGGGGAAAATATACCACTAGAATTTAATAAACAAAATCTTGATCTTGGCCAAGATATAGCTCAACTTCAACAAAAGGATTCCGATGGTGACGGTTTATCTGATTATGATGAGCTTTATGTGTACGGTACCAGCCCTTATTTAGCAGATACTGATAGTGATAGTGTTGATGATAAAACAGAAATTGAACAAGGAACAGATCCTAATTGTGCCCAAGGAACAGATTGCGGTCCAGCTATAAAGATTTCCAGTTCACTGACAGGTGATTCTGCCAGACCTACGCCAACAGCAGCGGAAATAAGAGATTTTCTCAGGAAATATGGCGCTAGTGAACAGCAGATAGCTGGTTACGATGATGAATCTTTAATAGCCCTTTATAAAGAAGTATCCGGTGAATTAGGCGTTAATTCTAGCCAGTCAAACAATATTGTAAAACAGGAGCTTGTTTTGACACCAGAACAAAAAGCCTTAATAAAGAATATGAGTAACAGCGAGCTTAGACAATTTTTAATAAATGGCGGAGCCGATCCAGAATTTTTAAAAAAAATAGATGACGCTACTTTGCGAGCTGTTGTTAATCAACAACTTGGTTTGTAGTTATGAGCAGCCAAAGATTTAAATTAAAAATGTCATGGAGTTGTCATTAAGCACTATAGTTTTTAATTTTGATCTTTGATTTTGAAATTTTTTTATGAATCACCAAATCAGTCGCCGTAATCATAAAATCCATCGTCGTTTATCAGCTGCTTTTTTAAGTATAGTATTAGCTCTTTCTGTTTCGTTAGTTTCTTTAACTCCACGACCTGTTTACGCCCAGTGGATTGTACAGGATATAGCCAGCGCTGCCTCATGGGTGTGGGAACAAATTCAAACCGCAGCTGAATGGGCCTGGAAACATGGCGGAGCGGTGGCTTATAAAAATGCTTTGCGAACTTACTTAACAAATATTGCCTACGAATCAGCAGTTATGATTGGTTCCGGCGGCACAGGCCAGACTCCAGCTTTTACTTGGCGAAGATTAGGTGATGTTGAAAAAAGAGCCAGAGATGCCGCCGCCGGCGATTTTATTGATTCTTGGGCCAGAGAATCTAATATAATTGGTTTAGATGTTTGTCGACCATCAGCGCCACAGGTTGAGTTGATTATTGGTTTTTCCATGTTCAATGAAATAAAGCCGCGTCAGCCGCGTTGTACTTGGAGTGAAATGCAAAAAAACTGGCAGCAGCTAATTAGAGATCCTAATGTTTTACATAATATTGGTTTTGTGCTTGACCCAAGACAGAATGATCTTGGCATTGCTCTTGCTTTACAACAAAATATAGTTACCAAGTCTACGCAAGAGGCCGCTTCCAAAGCAGCCGAAACCGCCGCTCTTGATTTTATAAATCCAATAGTTGAGCCAATTACCGGTTTTGTAAAAACACCGGCCAAGGAAATACAGTCGCTTATGAATACGCGTATAAATCTTGGTTTGGGTGAATTTGGCGATTTTACCGGTGACGTTATTGCGGATGCTTTAGGTGTATTTACTAATACTTTGGGAGCAAGATTAATGAAGCGATTATTGGAAGGTACAGTACCAGCGCCTTCATTGATTGAATCAGGTAAATGGGCTTCTTCCAGTGGTGCTGGGGTGGAGTATGCCGTTCAAGTAAACAGTTCTATTTCCACTGTTCAGCTGGTCAACAGCACTGGTATGGTGGATATTATTAGCCAGTTCGCGAATTGTCCTTCCAACCCCAATTTTTATACCCCAATTAATAATTGTACTATTACATCTAAATTTGCCGAGGCTTTGCGTAAGGCCAACCAAGGAACACCCTTAACAGTTAAAGAAGCTATTGAACAAGGTTTTATAGATGGTAATTTACGTTTTGCTTTAGTGCGTACTACAGATGACGTTCGTTCTCCTACCAAAGCTTGGTATTTATCTGATTTAAAAAAATTAAGATTAGCTCGTATTATTCCGGTTGGTTGGGAATTGGCGGCAGAAAAGTTTGCTGGTCAACCGATTACTTTACGGCAAGTGATGGAAGGATTTAATTCTACCGGCGGCAACAAAATTTGTGGCGATGGAGATGCTGGCGAAAGTCCTTTTTGCGGTCTTATAGATCCCAATTGGGTTTTACGCGCGCCGCCGGCTCAGTGCCGCATAGAAGCCTATGGTCAATTATTAGAGCCGCGCGGCCCTAATCGTCAGACTGCTTGTGTTGACTTCCAGCATTGTATTGCCGAAAAAGCTGATGGCACTTGTGAAGCTTGGGGTTATTGCAAAAGAGAACAAAATATTTGGCGGTTATCAGGAAAAAGTTGTGAGTTTCCAGAAGGATCGGGGGTGAGTCCTTGGGGAACTTGTCAAAGTTTTACAAACAAAGCCGGTAAAACAAATAATTATTTGGCTAATTCTTTAACCAATTATAATGATGGTGTTTGTTCCGATGCAGTTTCTTGCCGTTGGTATTCAGCTGCCCGTAATATTAATCCTGATCCGGAAGAAAAAGGCGCAGATATTTATTTGCCACATAAAAGAAATATTGGTACGCAAGCTAATGTAAATACAGTTGATTTTACATTAGCAACACCAAATACACCCCCTATATTTTACTTAAAAAATATAGAGAACAGGAAATGCGCCTCTAATCAGGAGGGCTGTACCAGATTTATTCAGCTATCCAATATCAGCACCGATATTTTATATGGCAGTGACAGTCCACCACCCTATGTTCAGCAGGTAAAGGATGTGGTTGATTTAGTAACTGATGGCTCTACTTATAAAGTATATGGCGAGTTAGCTACACCAATTAATGTTTCTCTGCGCCAAGCACCGGATTATCTTAATTGTTATGATGCTAATTTGGAGAATGATGCTCCGGAATGTGCTAATTATTTAAAAATGTGTGCCGAGAATGAAGTAGGTTGTGAGCTTTATACTCCCCGTGACGGTTCGCCGGCTGTGCCGGGCAGGGTGGAAGCGGCTAATATTTGTCCCGGAGAATGCGCGGGCTTTAATACTTATCAGCAAACTAGTTCCTTCTTTGAAAATTTTTCCCTACGCACACCGCCAAATAATACAGAGCCGACTTTTAATTTTATTCCAGCGAGCGGTCAAAAATGTTCAGCCGCGCAGGTAGGTTGCGAGGAGTTTACCAATATAGAGCAGAACGAGCGTCGTGAGTACTATATTGAGCTTAGGCAGTGCGTGCGGCCTGAAGATAATTTAGCTAATACTTATTATACTTGGGTTGGTTCTGATCTTACTGGCTATCAGCTTAAAACATGGCAGTTAGCCGCTTTAGATATTTCAGATCCCTTGTCGCCACCCTTAACCACCGACGGTTCAGGTTCTTGTGAATTGAACGCCATTACTAATCCTGATTGTAAGGAATTCTATGCTACTTCGGGCAGTGATGTAGTAGTTCATTTACGTTATGAAAGTAAGGTAATTTATTCTTCTTCTTTATGCAACCGTTATCGCGCCACTAATGTTGTTGAGGCTGATTGTGCTACTTCTGGTGGAGTTTGGGAGGCAGGGCGTTGTTATTACCGCGCCATACCTAATCAAGGCAAGGTTTGTTCAGCGCAAGCAGTTGGTTGCCGTGAATATCGAGGCCCGACCGCTGGTAATGTACGATTGGTTTTCCCTATTTCCACTTTTGGTGATGCGGAGCCCGGGGTGAATGCTGATTCCAGGCCGCTTTCCGGTTGGGTAGGTGGCACTAATTCTAATGAATCAACTTCTGCTACCGGACATTCATTAAAAATAACTAATGTATCGAATAAAGATTTAACCGGTTTATTAACCACAGGTAAACAATATATGGTTAGTATGTGGGTAAAAGGAGAAACAAACTCACAGATTGTTGTGGGAATCACCAAAGGATCTGAGGCTAATCTTTTTACTGAGTCTCCTTATCCAATTACTACTGACTGGCAAATATTTAATTTTGGACCAATTGAATTTACTTTGAATGATGCGGGTCCAATAAATTTAACTATAGCTTCAACAGCTCTGCAAATTGTGTATTTTGATAATATAGCCCTGCGTGAAGTGCAGGATACTTTCTTTGTACGGAAAAATTCTTGGAATACGCCCAGCACCTGCACTCCAGCTACCTTGCGTTGTTCTGCTTACACTACACGTGACCGACAAACCATACACCTTACTGGCTTTAGTAAAATTTGTCGGGCTGAGGTGGTAGGTTGTCGTGCTTTGGTTGATACTCATAATTCTGTTTCACCGCAGAATATGTCTGTAACTGTAGGTGATCAAACGGTTCAGATTCCCAAAGATAATGTGGTTTATAGGGTTTACGATACTAATAAATCCTGTTCCAACCAATTTATTGGCTGTAAACGTTTGGGCCTGCCAAATTATTTGCCCTCAGGCGAGATTTCCTCTTGGAGTGATATCTTTACTGTACTTAATCCCGATACTTTTGATCCCGGAGTAAATTTGACTGCCAGCCCATTGTGCTCATCAGTTTCAAATATGTGCCAAGTCTATACCAGCCCTGGCGGTGTAACTAATTACTTTAAAGATCCGGGAGAAAAAGTTTGTGAATATAAAATTATTGATAGTTCAGTAGGTTACAACTGGTATAAAAAAGGCACTAACCAGCTTTGTAATTTAGTAAAAAATCCAAGTTTTGAGATTTTAGCTAACGGCGAAGTTAATGACGGTAATGCCGATACATTCGTAGGCTGGTCTTCATTTCCTTCCACCAATCCGTTGGAGGCAGTACCATCATTTAATGGTCAGTATTGGGGATCAACTGTTTTACGCCTGCCTTCCGCTACCAATATTGTTAGAAGTGATTTAATAGCATTAGCATCGGCAGACTCTCGTTTTTTGGCAACTTACGCCCGTGTACGTATACCGGAAAATGCGACTACCGGTACTATTACTCTTAGTGTGAACTGTCAAAATACAACCTGTACTAATTATGGTGGTAATTTCCAATTAGTTATAAATTCTAATACGCCCCGTAATCAGTGGTTATTATTGTATCGGGTATATAAAGTTCAAGCTACCTCTGTACCGCTTGTAAAAATTCAATTAGAAAGTTCAGCCAATAATGATATTTTTGTGGATCAGGTAGAGGCGGTGGAGATATTATCAGGAGTGAATGTTCAAAATTATGACGAAAACGAACTTAGACGTATTATTTTGGAGCAGGCGGCTATAACTTATGCTTACGAATGTTCTTCTAGTGAGGTGGGGTGTACTGGCTATCGCGATCCTGTGCTTACTAATAAAACCTATTGGTATTTGAATAATACCGCTTTAAACAAGGGTTTATGCGCCGGGCAGGTAAGCGAAAAAGAGGGTTGTTTGCTGTTTAATGAAATGTCACAGCCTGCTAATAATTGGAGTGCCATTAATACTTATATTGATAGCCGCGATGCTAATAACAAGCTAGTAGCGCCGGTCTCAGCGACTTTGCCGGGCAAATGTTCTTTAAATCAAGCCATTTCTTGTATTAAAAATGCAGATTGTGGTACAGACAACGGTATTTGCTATGTGGCTGATACTAATCTGGTTTTGAAGGTGCGGCGTGATAGAATTTGTTCTGAATGGCTGGCTTGTCAAAGCGAGAGCCCGCGTTTTAATTCACAAACAGGCAGGTTTGATTCTATTTGTTATGCTCTTGGTGCCTGCAATCAGTTGGGCACTGGAAATAATGCTACTGGGCGTTGTGCCAATTGGGTTCAGCCGCCACTTTTGGCTACTCCTTTAAATGAATCAAAATATAAGGAACGCGGGTTGGATTGGAGCAGTCAGGAATATTCGGGTTATTCCCTGCCTAATATTTTCCCTGTTGAAACGCTAGTGCAAAAAGAATACGGTACTCAAGGCAACAGCGATATCAGGCTTACTTATTTGCATCCTGATAAAAAAACTTGCGGTGGTTTTTATAATGGTACACCTTGTAATACCATTGGTGCCCCCTGCGCTTATCAAGACAATAGTTATGTTTGCCAATATGAAGATTTGGGCTTAACCAGCAATGGTCCGGGGGATTCTTTGGAAAATACTAAACCTAAAATTTGCCGTGCTTATCCGCAGACAGATTCGCCTTTTCCTCAGGGGGTGGTTAAAGAATATACCCCAGCTTGTGTTAATGCTCCGGGGACAACCGGATGCCCAGATCCAAACTCACCGTATTATATTGAAAAACCCAAATCAATGAGTTCAGGCTTTAGCGATGCTTATGCCTGCCAAAAAGATGAAGTTTGTGAGTGTTCTTATTCCCGCCTTACTTATGCTAACGGCGATAATCTGTTTTATAGTCTTCAGCCTTCACAGATTGCTTCAGCTTATGCTGTAGATGTTAATTCTGATGGTTCGCCTATTCTTACCCGTTTGCGCCGGCAGGATACCCACATTGGTCTGCGCGGGTA
>CALFUV010000004.1 GCA_937929825.1 uncultured Patescibacteria group bacterium | reverse complement strand
TTGGTGGTAATTGCCATCATTGGTCTTTTATCCACTTTAGCAGTAGTGGCTTTGAACAACGCCCGTGCTAAATCCCGTGACGCTAAGCGCGTATCTGATATTAAGCAGATTCAGACTGCTTTGGAATTACGTTTTGTTGATTCGAATGGTTATCCTTCACAAGCCACAGCAATTACCCTAGGTTCGGATAACTATGATTGTCTGACAAGCGCTGCTGCTGGTTTTGTGGCTAGTTGCGGTACTGATACTGTTTATATGGGGCAAGTGCCGGCTAATCCAACACCGGGAGGCACAAGTTATCAGTATTGCAGTACAACCAGAGCCGCGCCAACAACCTGCGCAGCTTCTACTGAATCATATATGATTACATTTTCACTTGAAGGGCCAACCGGCGGTTTAGGTCAGGGTGCGCATACAGCTACACCTAATGGCATTCAGTAATTTAAGCAGATTTTTGTAAAATATAAACAAACCTTCTTTATTAATTAAGAAGGTTTGTTTATATTTTGTAGTTATTTTAAAAATGAATGGTAAATAAATTTCTGTTGATTAGCAATTTGAATTGAGTTTTTGTTTAATAACGGATAAATAAAATAATCTATAGTTTTATGGTAGAATTAAATAGTTATGCTGTTGTTATTAGTTTTTATTTTAGGCTTGGCTATTGGCAGTTTTATTAACGTGGTTGTTATTCGGCTGTCGGCTGGAGAAAGACTTAACGGTCGGTCTTATTGCCGGAACTGTCGTTCTACTTTGTTTTGGTATCATAATATTCCTGTGTTTTCTTTTTTATGTCTTGGCGGCCGGTGTGCTTTTTGCCGTCAGCGAATTTCTTGGCAGTATCCTTTAGTGGAATTGACCACAGGTTTAGTTTTTGTTCTGGGCGCTTATTATATGCCAGCCGACGATTGGTGGTGGCTGTTGACTTATTTAGTCTTGGCCGCTTGGGTTGTTATTTTGTTTGTGTTTGATTTTCGTTTTAAGGTTTTGCCGGATATTATTACTTTAAGCGGTGCGGTGGCATTATTTTTTCTTAATTTGGCACGCGGTCAATCGCTGATTAGTTTACTGATAGCTGTTTTGGCTGGTACAGGTTTTTTTGCTGTACAATATTTTATTTCTCGCGGACGCTGGATAGGCGCTGGAGATATTCGTTTGGGCGCATTGATGGGTGCGGCTTTAGGCTGGCCTCAAGTAGCGGTGGCTGTGGTTTTAGCTTATTGGCTGGGAGCAGTTGTTGGTTTAGCCTTGCTCTTTAATAAAAAATATAGCTTAAAAAGCGAATTGGCTTTTGGCACTTTTTTAACAGCAGCTACTTTAGCGGTTTTTATCTGGGGGGAAGAAATGGTAAGCTGGTATTGGCGATTAGTCAGTTAAATTTAAAAATATAATAAATATCAATTTTTGATTTTACTAATTAGCACTTTAAAGAATGACGATGAAAAAAAGCCAATCAGGATTATTAACCAATCCCGCTTTTACCATTATAGAAATGATGGTCTCGGTGGCTATTATTGCTATTATTACAGTAGTAGTGGTGATTAATTTTCGCGCCGGCAGGCAGCGTGATGAGTTGAGAGACGGGGCTATGCATATTGTATCTTTAATTCAGCAGGCGCAAACTTATGCTTTGGCTGGCAAGACTGTTGATTATGGAGGTAATTTTGTAGGTCCGCCGGGCTGGGGACTTTCTATTAGTCCGCAAGATGATGTTATTTATTTTTTCGCCGATTCTCCCAGAGATATAAATAATTGGTATGGTGATGGAATTTTTGGAGAAGATGATAAAAATTTTTTTTATGAACAATTTAATTTAGCCGAATATAATATAACTATTGATGATGATACTAATAATGAACCCCCGGCTTTTTGCGTTAGAACTTCACCTGAGCCAGATAATTGCGCCCCGGATGCCAAAACGGCGGATTATATATTTTCTTTACCTTTAGCTAATCGTCATATTAATGACAATGAAGGGTATCCTAATCCCAATAAAGGCGGTTTTAGTTTAATAATCAGGCATAGTATACAGACAAATATTTTTATAAGTTTAACTGTTGACGCAGCAACGGGACAGATAGTGTTGGGGCCTATTGAAAGTAGTCCTTAAGTTGTAATTATGATTTTTAGAAAGAATAATTTAAGTAAAAATATGTTTCTGCCAGCAGGGTTTGGTTTGGTGGAGGCTTTAGTAGCTATAGCTGTATTAATAATGGGTTTAGTGGCAGTGGCTACAATGTCGCAAAGTAATTTAGTTTCATCTGAAGGTATAAAGTATCGGCTGGTGGCGGTTAATTTGGCGCGTGAGGGTGTAGAAGCGGTGCGTAGTTTACGGGATGATAATTGGCTGCAGGGCAAGACAAATATCAGCGGCCTGCAAAATGCTTGGGATGAAGGTTTTAATGGCGGGGCTGATTTTACAGCTATTCCTGTGTTAAATACTAAGTCCATGAATTGGCAAATGGATTTTACACCCAATGATTTTAACCATACTTCAACCAAGCTGGCACGAGACCGGGTTACAAATTTATATCGTCAGCCGGCAGGCCCACAAGATAATAACACATATTATTCCAGGTTATTATGGCTTTATGCTATATGCACCAATGAAACCGGCACTGTTTTTCGCTATGATAATGTAGCTGCCTGTTCAGGTTCTTATCCTGTTAAAGCCGGTGTGAGAGTGATTTCCCGAGTGCAATGGCAAGAAGCCGGGCGAACTAATGGGCTGGAAGTGGAAGAATGGCTTTTTAATTGGCGTTATGGTTTTAAACCTTATGTGCAAGAATAATAAAAAAGGAAAACATTTATTAGCCAGAGGTTTTTCTACAGTGGAACTGCTGGTGGTTATGTCTTTGATGCTGGTGGTTATTACATCTTCAGTTGGTATTTTTTTGCTAGTTTCGCGCACCCAAAAACGTATTATTGCCAGCCAACAAATTCAAGGCAAGGTGCGTTATGCTTTTGAGCTTGTAACCCGGGATATTCATACCAGCACAATTGATTATGATTACTATAAAGATAACAATATTCAATTGCTTGGCAATGATAACGAGGTTTTACCGATTGATATTTTGGCTTTGCGTGATAATTTTAATCAGCCGGTTAAATATCGTTTATCAGGTTATAAGTTACAAACCAGCCGTGGTTATACTTCTGGTTCAGAAACTTGGTATGATTTGTTATCAGATAATGTTAAGGTGGTGAATTTAGGTTTTTATATTGTGCCGGCCACTAATCCTTTTGCGCCTTGCACTACTTTAGAGTGTGGAGAGGTTCCTAATCAACAGCCTAGGATTACCATTTCTATAGTGGCTACCAACAGCGTTGCTTCCATTGATGCCGGGTATCCGCAGGTTATTATGCGTTTACAAAGCACTATTTTATCTCGCGTTTATTTTAGATAATTATGAACAAATTTTCATCAGGTATGTCTTTAGTACTTAGTTTACTGGTAATGTCGGCTATTTTAATATCAGTGATATCGGCTGCTAATATAATTTTTCGTGAATTAAGGCTGACTGGCACTGGCCAAAGAGGTATTCAGTCTTTTTATGCTGCCGAAAGCGGGTTGGAGCAGGCTTTATATGCATTTCGGGTGTTTGGTAAAACTGATTTAACTATAACTCAGGGCAACGCCGTAAGAATTGGCTCTGGTCAGTGGTGGCGGCAAAGCTCTGTGACTATTAAAGAGCTGGATGCTACATTGTCGCAGAATGATACCAAAGAAATAGTTTTATATGATATTGATTCAGGCAGTCAAGCTGAATCAATGGTAGTTTCATGGAATACTGATCCATCTTATTGTCGGCGAGCTGATTTTGCTTGGATGGAAATAGTTCAGTCTTATTGGACAGATGCAGGCACACGAAGTCAGCGTACTTTAATATCGCCCGAAGAAGTACAGGATTGCATCAGTCAGGCCAAATGTCCAATTGTAAATTTTATTGGCACTTATCCTTATGTGCGTTTACGAGCTTTGTATGGCGATATTTGCAATTTAAATGTAAGGGCTTATGAAGGGGCTGATGGTAGCGGTGCTCAATTTGAACTTCCGTCGCAACTTGAAATTACGTCTATTGGAGAAATGGGAGATACAGTTCAAACTTTATCGGTAACCGTACCCACACAGGCAGCCCAGTTTAATGCTTTTGATTACACAATTTTTTCAGAAAAATCTTTTTGCAAAAATGTTGTTTGCGAGGAGTAATAATTTAAGTTTATTTATGGATAAAGAGGCAGCCAAAGTTAGAATAAATAAATTACGACAGGAAATAAACCGTCATCGTTATCTTTATCATGTGCTCGATAAGCAGGAAATATCAGATGCGGCTCTTGATTCTTTAAAGCGCGAATTGGTTAGTCTTGAAAACCAGTATCCTGATTTAATAACTCCTGATTCTCCCAGCCAGCGTGTAGGCGGTAAACCATTAAAAGAATTTAAAAAAATAAAACATGTTCAGCCTATTCTTTCCATTGAGGACGCTTTTAGTCTGGAAGAAGTAGCAGAGTGGCAGAAGCGCAATGAGAAAATTTTAGGTGAGCCAGTTAAAGGTTATTATGGTGAACTAAAAATGGATGGTTTGGCTATGGTTTTAACCTATGAAAAGGGTTTGTTGGTGAGTGCGGCCACACGAGGTAATGGAGAAGTAGGTGAAGATGTTACTGCTAACGTCCGTACTATTGAGAGCGTGCCTTTAAAATTGGAGGCAGTTTTTGGTTCTCTGCCAGATAAACTTCATGTGCGCGGTGAAATAGTTATTAATAAAGCCGAGTTGGCAAGGATTAATAAGTTGCAAGAAAAACGCGGTGAGAAAATTTATGCTAATCCACGTAATTTAGCGGCTGGTTCTATTCGTCAGCTGGATCCTAAATTAGCCGCCCAAAGAAAAATGGATTTTTACGCTTTTGAAATAATGACTGATTTATCATTGGATACGCATAGCCAAGTGCATGCTCGTCTTAAAGAGCTTGGTTTTAAAACAAATCCCCATTGTGAGTATCTTCCTGATTTAAACGCCGTTAAAAAATATGTGGATTTATGGAATAAAAAACGAAGTGCTTTGCCTTATCAGACCGATGGTGTGGTATTGGTGGTTAACAGTATTAGTCAACAAAAAATTTTAGGATCTGTTGGTAAAGCAGAACGTTGGATGTTGGCTTATAAATTTCCAGCCGAACAAGCCACTACCAAAGTTCTTGATATTAAGGTGCAGGTGGGGCGTACCGGTGTACTGACGCCAGTAGCAGTTTTAGAACCGGTTGTTGTGGCCGGCACAACAGTTTCACGGGCTACTTTGCACAATCAGGATGAAGTTGACCGGCTTGATATTAGAATAGGCGATACCGTAATTATTCAAAAAGCCGGTGATATTATTCCTGAGGTGGTGGAGGTTTTAAAAAGATTAAGGGTCGGTAAAGAAAAACGATTTAAAATACCTGATAAATGTCCAGCCTGCGGGTATAAGGTAATGCGTAGGCCGGGCGAAGTAGCTTATTATTGTTCTAATCCCCATTGTTTTGCGGTAACACGTGAGCGGCTTTATCATTTTGTATCACGTCAGGCATTAGATGTGGTTGGTTTAGGTCCTAAAATAATTGATCAATTAATGGATGAGGGCTTAATAGAGGACGCAGCAGATTTATTTGATTTAACTCCTTCTGAATTAGAGCACTTAGAAGGTTTTGGTGAGTTATCAGCAAGAAAGCTGGTACAAGCTTTAGCTGCCAGAAAAAGAATAACTTTTGACAAATTTATTTATGCTCTTGGCATTAGGCACGTAGGCGAGCAAACCGCCCGCGATTTGGCACGATATTTTGTCAGTTTAGAAAAACTAATTAATGCCCAACAAGAAGATTTTGTCAAAGTCCCCAATATTGGCCCGGTAGTGGCCAAAAGTTTGGCTGATTTTTTTGCTGACGCTGTTAATAAGAAATTTATAAGCAAATTATTACAACGCGGCCTAAGGATTGAGAATTATATGACCGCCAATAAAGGACGTTTAGCTGATAAGACCTTCGTGCTAACTGGAACATTATCAAGTTTAACTCGTTCTGAAGCTGGGGAATTGATACGTCAGCAAGGAGGTAAAATAGCCGAAAGTGTTAGCTCTCAAACTGATTATTTGGTAGCTGGAGACAAGCCGGGTAATAAATTAGCCCGCGCCAAGGAATTAAGGGTGACAATCTTAGATGAAAAAGCATTTAAAAAAATGGTTCAAGGATAATTTATGTTAGAATAAAATAGTATGAATTTAAGTGTTGAACAAGTTAAGCATTTAGCCAATCTGGCTCGTTTGGCAATTACATCAGACGAAGCTAAAATATATGCTTCTCAATTGGGTGATATTTTAGCTTATGTAGATAAATTACAAAAATTAGCAGTGAACCTTGAGTTAGTTGATTCAAATCAATTATCTTTTTTACGAACTGATGTGGTTAAGCAGTGGGCAGATACCAGAGAGCTTATTAATTGTTCACCAGCATCAAATGATAATTATATTGAAGTCCCGGAAGTTTTGGCTGATAAGGAATAGGATTTATGTTAAGTATAGAAAAATTAGTTAGGCAAATAATCACCGCTGAAGTTAGCGCTGTTGAGGTAGTGGAATATTTTAATAAAAAAGTTGCCGCTAGTCAGTTAAATAGTTTTATTACACCCTGTCCCGAATTAGCTATTGAGCAGGCTAAAAAGATTGATGAAAAGCGCGCTCGGGGAGAAAAATTAGGACGTTTAGCCGGCGTCCCGATAGCAATTAAAGATGTAATCCTTGTTAAAGGAATACAGGCTACTGGAGGTTCGCGAATTTTGGAAAATTATATTGGATCTTATGATGCCACAATGGTTGAAAGATTAAAAGCGGAAGACGCTGTGATTATTGGCAAAACTAATTGTGATGAATTTGCTATGGGTTCATCGGGTGAGAATTCTGGTTATGGTCCAACTAAAAATCCTTGGGATTTGAATCGGGTACCGGGTGGCTCTTCTTCCGGTTCAGCTGCCGCAGTGGCGGCCGGAGAATGCTTGGCTGCGTTGGGTACTGACACCGGTGGCTCCATTCGCCAACCGGCCGCTTTTTGCGGTTTAGTTGGTTTAAAACCAACTTACGGGCGGGTATCTCGTTATGGTTTGATGGCTATGACATCCTCGTTTGATCAAGCGGGACCCTTAACTCGTACAGTGGAAGATTCCGCTTTTATACTACAAGTTATTGCCGGTCATGATAATCATGATGCTACTAGTTCTCATCAAGCAGTGCCAAATTATATTGATACTTTGAAGAATAATATTAAAGGCTTGCGAATTGGCGTACCTGCAGAATTTTTTTCTTCGGGTTTACAGCCGGCAGTCAAAGTTTTGGTTGAGCAGGCAATAAAAAAATTAAGTTCTTTAGGTGCTCTAATAGTAGAAGTGAATTTGCCTTCCCTTGAATACGCTCTGGCCGCTTATTATGTTATTTGTCCGTCGGAAGTTAGTGCTAATTTGGCGCGATACGACGGTATTCGTTTTGGAATCCGCGCCTCAGCCGAGAGTTTGAATGAACTATATACTAAAACTCGCGGACGGCTATTGGGCTCTGAGGCTAAGCGACGAGTAATGTTGGGTACTTACGTACTTTCGGCTGGTTATTATGAGGCTTATTATAAGCAAGCACAATTAGCTAGGCAGTTGATAAAACAGGAATTTAATCAGGTGTTTTCCAAGGTTGATATTTTAGCGGCTCCCACTACACCCACTCCAGCTTTTATGATGGGCAGCAAAGCCAATGATCCGTTGGCTATGTATTTAGCTGATATTTTTACTGTGCCTGTTAATATCGCCGGCCTACCGGCCGTTTCAGTGCCTTGCGGGCTGGTAGACGGTTTGCCGGTGGGGTTACAGCTTATTGGCTCGGCTTGGTCTGAAGATTTGTTGTTGCGGGTAGCTTATAATTACGAACAGAGTGAAGTTTGGTATAAAAAATTATCAGATTTTATTAAAAGTAAATTTTAGATTATATAAATTGTCATGTTATCAACTGATTTTATCCCCAATCAACCAACAAAACCGTGGTTTAAAAGAGCATGGTTTATTAGTTTGGTGGTTTTAGTATTTATTTGGTTTGGCAGTCCTTTATTGTTGAAGTTATTATACCCTAATGGTTTGCCTTTAAAAGTTGAAACATCAACAGAATTGGATTTACCAGTTGCTCAAATTCCTCTAAATAGAATTCAAACACCTGATGATCCTTGGTTTGGTTCGCCGGTTGCGCCGGTAGTTATTGTGGAGTTTGGCGATTTTCAATGTCCTTTTTGTCGTCAAGCCGTGCCTATAATTAAAGAAGTATTACGTAAATATCCAGAAGCGGTAAAAATAATATATCGAGATTTTCCGGTATCTTCAATTCATGCGGAAGCTATTACCGCGGCTGAAGCAGCTAATTGTGCTTTTAAACAAGGAGGAAATGAAATTTTTTGGCCATATCATGATGGACTTTTTGCCAGACAAGATAACCTTGGCCGTGAATTATATTTATCCCTAGCTCAATCTTTGGGTTTAGATATGGAAGTTTTTACCCGTTGTTTAAATCAGCATTTGACATTGGCAGAAATTCAGGATGATGTGAGTGACGGCTTAACAGCAGGAGTTACTGGTACGCCTGCTTGGTTTATTAATGGTAGAAAAATTGAGGGTGTTATACCTATTGATATTTGGCAAAAAATAATTGATTATATAATATTAAATGAATTTAAGTCTGCTGTTCCCTAAAAATTTGGACTCTTAAGTGTTACTATGTTACAATTTAATAACTTTAATTACTAAATATTAATAATTTCTATGGAACATAATACATCTTCACAAGAAAATCCTAATTCTCCAGTTCATTCAGTTACTACAACTAGTAACGCGATTGGTAATATGAGTAGTATTTTTTCAGGAGCTTCACCTAAATTAACTTTTATTATGGGGTTTTTGGTAGGTGTGGCTGGTGTTAGTTTGATAGGTTTTGTGGTGGCCGCTAGTTATGCCTTCTCAGGTAAAAGTCAACAAACAAACCAAACAACGAATAGTGCCCAAGTGCCTTCTGTTTATGAATCAGGCCAACCAGGAAGCCCGTCGCCAGTAAATATAGTAGTTAAGGAGAGTGATTACATCAGAGGTGATGTTAATGCTCCTGTGACTGTTATTACTTACACTGATTTTGAATGTCCTTTTTGTAAATCTTTTCATCCCAGCATGACTAGGATAATGAACGAATATCAAGGCAAGGTAAGATGGGTTTATCGTCATTTTCCACTTTCTTTCCACGTGAATGCACAAAAAGAAGCTGAGGCGGCTGAGTGTGTGGGTAAGTTAAATGGCGTTGAAGCTTATTGGAGTTTTATAGATAAGATATTTGAACGTACGACCTCTAATGGTGCGGGTTTTGCCTTGACTGACCTTTATCCGTTGGCTCGTGAAGTAGGTGTGAACGAAAGTCGTTTTCGGACTTGTTTGGACCAAGGTGAGATGACCAGTAAGGTGCAAGCTGATTTACAGGAAGGAGTAAGGTTTGGGGTTCAAGGCACGCCGACCAGTTTTGTTAACGGTCTGCCAGTAGAAGGTGCTGTGCCTTATGAACAATTAAAAGCAGTGATTGATCAGGTGTTGACTCAGTAAAATGAGATCTAATAAAAAAGCTTGGTGGTGGCTGGGTGGTTTAGTTGTTTTTTTATTGATTATTTTTATATTTGTAAAATCAGGTTCTCAAATCAGTTATGTATCAACCGGTGAAGTTGGTCGTCCGAGCTATGGTTCTGCTGAGGCAAATATTATACTAGAGGAATTTTCAGATTTTCAGTGTCCAGCTTGTAAATCAGCTCAAGCTACAGTAAAAGAAATTTTGACCACATTTGGCGAACGTGTTTATTTCAGGTATTATCACTATCCTTTAGTAACCATACATCCACAGGCTTTTAAAGCTGCTTTAGCCGCAGAGTGTGCTAATGATCAGGGTAAATTTTGGGAATATCATGATAAATTATTTGAAAATCAACCAAATTTTTCTTCAACTGATCTCATTTCTTATGCTAATCAATTAGAACTGGTGATGGAAGGTGAAAGAGGTTTTTTGGCTTGTTTGGAGTCTCGGGCTAAAACTAATGTTGTCAGGCAGGATATACGCGAAGGTGATAGTAGAGGAGTGCGCGCTACGCCTACTTTTTTCTTAAACGGTGAACCAGTACAAGATTGGTCGCAACTCAAAAATCTTATTCAGTCCAAATTTATCGGCGGCTAAGAAAATATTTATTTTTTATTAATTAACCAATTTTCTTACTTGTAATTATGTTGGTTAAATTTATTTGGTTTGATAATATTAAGATATGAATTTATTTTCTGTAATTCATACTTATCAACCCGACCCGGTAATTTGGCAAATTGGTTTTTTAACTTTTCGCTGGTATGGTTTGTTCTTAGCAGTTGGTTTGGCAGCCGGTTATTATTTAATCAGAATAAATTGGCTTAAACAAAAAAGAAAAGAAGCAGAGCTTGATAAAATTATTGTTTGGTTGGTACTGGCTGGTTTACTGGGCGCTCGTTTGCTGGATGTTTTTATTTTTGAATGGTGGTATTTTCAATATCACCCAAAGGAAATATTTTATATTTGGCAAGGTGGTTTAGCTTGGCATGGGGCTTTGCTTGGCGGAGCTGTTTTTTTGTATTGGAGTTTTAAAAAAGATAAGTCATCTTTTTGGCAAATTGCGGATATCTTTGCTCCTGCCTTAGCTTTGGGACAGGCTATAGGCAGATGGGGAAATTATTTTAATCAGGAATTATTTGGTCTGCCCACAGCCTTACCTTGGGGTATTTCTATAAATGTAACTAATCGCCCGGCAGAATTTATTAATTTTACTTATTTTCACCCTATTTTTTTATATGAGTTTTTTGGTTTAATATTACTTACTGTTGTTTTATTGATTTTGGCTAAAAAAAATATATTTTCAGGACAGCTATTTGCTTTTTATTTAATCTTCAGCGGATTATTGCGGTTTACTTTGGAGTTTTTAAGAATAGACGAGCAAAATATTTTCTTAAATATTCGAGCTGGTTTTTGGTTAGCAGGTTTAACTGTAGTTGCAGGATTATGGTTATGGTATAAACGGATAATTGTTTCTAAATCTATAATAAACAAAACGCCCTAAAATTTGAGCGTTATGTAATATTCTGGCGGGCCCGACCGGATTCGAACCGGCGGTCTTCTCCGTGACAGGGAGACGTGTTAACCGGGCTACACCACGGGCCCAAATAGTTTATAATAATTATTACAGTTTAGCGTAGATAATGTAACATAGTTTGTTTTTTATTTCAAGTCATTGATAAGATGTAAGATTTTTAGGTTGACCAAAACTCAATTTTTTTGATAAAACTAAATTATAAAAATAAAAATAAACCAAATTCATATCACAAATTAGCAATCTGCGTATGCACAGCATCTTTTACCATCGTTGCATTTACTCTTGGTGTTCTAAGCGAGATCTTCTTATTGTACCGTTTGAATGTTGTTTAAAACGAGTAATTTCCCAAATTATGTTCTTAGATGAGGCAAGTTATTATTTTGGCTTGTGTCAGCGTCATTAACTGTTATTTTTATTAAAGTATTAATTAATTAAGTTGTACCCTTGGTATTTAGGGGTGCTTTTTGGTGTCAAAGGAATTACAATATAAGAGTATGTTACTTTTAGCTGAGAATAGAAAGGCTCGTCATAATTACTCAATTTTGGAAAAATTTGAGGCCGGTTTGGTGTTGACTGGTCCAGAAGTTAAATCAGCCAAAAATGGTCGAGCTAATTTGCAGGGGGCTTATGTTATACCCAAATCAGGGGAGCTTTGGCTTACTGGTTTGCAAATAGCACCCTACCCGCCGGCTCACCGGGAGCAAGCCAATTATGACCTGTCTCGTGATAGAAAATTATTGCTTACTCAAGCTGAAATAAATTATTTATTTGGTAAATTAAAACAAAAAGGCTTGACAGTGGTGCCGCTTTCCTTGTATACTTCGCATAGGTTTATTAAAGTTGAGTTGGGATTAGCTAGAGGTAAAACTCTTTACGATAAAAGAGTGAGTCTTAAGCGCCGTGAAACCGAACGTGACATTAGGCGTTCTTTAAAAAGATAATAAGTAGTAAACACTCGTAAAGGGTAAGTCTATTTATTTTCTTAAGATTTTTCCTTTGGGGGTGTTTACACTTCGATAGTTTGTGAGTTCGTTTGTTAGCAGGCCGGAGATGGCTTTCTTCGTTACTAACTAGCCAATTCTACAAATGCCAAATCATTTGTAGCCAAAGTTCGTGCGAGCTTTGCTCAACTGAACTTTGCTCCAGCCTTTGCTTAATTAGCATAAGGCCGTTTCCATAAGTTACGTCCGATATCTTTTGGAAACGTCATTCATCGGACCGAATCTCAGATAAGTCTTGGTCTGAGGTTTAGTATTTAAAGACAACCGGCTTTGGGGATTATGTGTCGCTTGACCCTTTAGCCGTTATCTGAGCGGCACTGAGCTTGGATCTGGCGACGAACGAGCAAATTAGACACGGGTGCAAGTCCCGTCACCTCCACCATAAATTTCTAATTGGCGATAGGGATTCATGGTCAAATTAATCAGCCATTATTTTAATAAATAGTTTAAGAAGACAAATTGCGCGAACAACATCGTTATCGTATTAACCATTTTATCCGCGTGCCCGAAGTTCAGCTCATTGATGAGCTGGGGAAGCCGCGGGGAGTGGTGCCAACTTGGCAGGCTTTAAAAATGGCCCAAGAAGCTGATCTTGATTTGGTAGAGGTTAATCCGTCTTCGCGTCCACCGATTGCTAAGATTTTAGATTTTGGTCAATTTCAGTATAAACAGCAAAAAATTTTGCGGGCTCAAAAAGTTAAAGCCAAAAAAGTTGATATTAAAGGCGTGCGTATATCTTTTAAGATAGGCGAACATGATAAAGCCGTGCGTTTAAAACAGGCAGCTAAGTTTCTTAATGAGGGGCATAAAGTAAGAGTAGAAATGGTTTTGCGGGGACGGGAAAGAGCCTATGCTGATTTGGCTCAAAGAAATTTGTATAAGTTTGTTGAAGAATTGGGAGAAGATATTATTATAGAAACTCCAATTTCCAAGCAAGGTGGCAGATTAGCTATACAACTCAGTAAGAAAAAAAATCAATCTTTATCTAAAAATTCATCTGAATCAAGAACGAGTGAACAAGCAGTAACATCATTTTAAATTATTTATATTTATTTATGAAAATTAAAACTCATAAGGCTACAACCAAAAGATTCAAAGTAACAGCTACCGGCAAATTAATGAAGCGTACAGCTGGTCAAGATCATTTTAATGCCCGTGAGTCAAGTGTGGTTACTAGACGCAAGCGTCGTGATTTCCCAATT
The DNA here is from genome assembly GCA_937929825.1 of uncultured Patescibacteria group bacterium. Classification (GTDB taxonomy): domain Bacteria; phylum Patescibacteriota; class Patescibacteriia; order Veblenbacterales; family UBA10138; genus UBA10138. The sequence continues at coordinate 82,696 of CALFUV010000004.1, read as the reverse complement.
TCTAAGGTTAATGTTAAGGCGATTCGTAAATTAGTCCCTAACGCTAGATAATTTTTAATTAAATCTTTAAATATATGCCGAGAGTAAAAAGAGGCGTTATGCATTTAAAACGCCGACGCAATTTATTAAAACGTACTAAGGGTTATCGTTGGGGTCGTAAAAGCAAAATTACTTTAGCTAAACCAGCGGCACGCAAAGCCGGGGCTTATGCTTTTGCTCATCGTCGGCGTCGTAAAGGTGATTTTAGACGTTTGTGGCAGATACAAATAAACGCGGCTGTACGCAGTCATGGTTTATCTTATAGTCGTTTTATAGATTTACTTAAAAAGAATAAAATAGAACTTGATCGCAAGATTTTATCGCAATTAGCTCGCGAGTATCCGGCGATTTTTGATAAATTGGTGGAAGCAGTTAAAAAGTAGAAAATTTAATTCACTCCCGCCAGTTGAGGCGGGAGTGAATTTATTTTGCTAAAAACATTTTAAGTTCTATAATAATAAGACGTTACTTCGTTGTAGTGTAGAGTAATTAAGTATAATTAAGATGTTTTCACATAAATTACAACTTGAGTTAGCCAAAGCAGCTGGTAAACATTATCAGCTTAAATCTGAGGAGGTGGAGGTAGAACCAACTCGAGATTTAGCACATGGTGATTTGATGACTAATTTGGCTTTAAAAATAGCCAGTCGTTGGGGGGTGCCGGTTAAAGAAGCTGCTCAAACAATAATCGAAGAGTTGAAGCAATCGGGACTAGTAACTAATTTGTGTCAGCGGGTGGAAGTTGCTGGACCGGGTTTTATTAATTTTTGGCTTAAGCCAGCTGTTTTAATACGTCATTTGTCCGAAGCGGCGCAAATTAAGAAATTTACTCTATTTAAGGGCAAAAGAATATTAGTAGAATATTCCAGTCCCAATATTGCCAAACCAATGCATGTAGGTCATATTCGTTCTACCATTATTGGTGCAGCTATTGCTAATATTTATCAAAATTTAGGCGCTAAGGTTTATCGGCTTAATCATTTAGGTGATTGGGGTACCCAATTTGGCAAACTAATTGCCGCTTATAAGCGTTGGGGTCGGCGTGAGGCTATAAAACGGGCACCGATACAGGAAATGCTTAAACTTTATGTTCGATTTCATGAAGAAATGAAGAGTAATCCGGAATTGGAAACTGAAGGTCAACGTGAGTTTTTAAATTTGGAAAAAGGTAATCGCCAGAATAAAGCTTTGTGGAATTGGTTTAAACGTGAATCATTACGAGAGTTTAATGCTATTTATAAAAGATTAGGAGTAAGTTTTTCACATGTGGTTGGTGAAAGTTATTATGAGCCGATGCTTAAGAACTTAGTAGCTGAATTACAGCGCAAAAAATTGGCTGTTAAAAATCAAGATGGTTCAGTAGTGGTTCATTTAACAGCAGAATCTTTGCCGCCCTGTTTGGTGCAAAAGTCAGACGGCGGTTCATTGTATGCTACACGTGATCTAGCAGCTATTCGTTTTCGGATTAAGCGTTTTCGGCCTGATAAAGTACTATATGTTGTTGGCAATGAGCAATCTTTGCATTTTGATCAGGTATTTACTATTGCTAAATTAGCAGGTTATGTTGGTAATACTGAACTTAAACATATAAAATATGGTCTGATTTTAGGTGAAGACGGACAAAAGCTGGCTACTCGCGAAGGTAAAATAATACCTTTGGTTGAAGTTTTAGATAAAGCCAAAGAAATGGCTTATAAGATAGTGCAAGCCAAGAATCCAGGATTGCCTGCTAAAATTAAAGATAAAATTGCCGAGGTAGTGGGTGTGGGGGCGGTTAAATACAACGATCTTTCACAAAATCGTCACACAGATATAACTTTTGATTGGGGTAAAATGCTCTCCTTAGAGGGTAATAGTGCGCCTTATCTTATTTATACTTACGTGCGTTTAAAAAGCGTATTGAAAAAAGCTAATTCCATAAAAGTTAGTAAGCCGTCAGTTGCCGCATTGGAATTAGTTAATTCTCATGATTTATTACTATTACGCACCATAATGCGCTATTCAGAATTTTTACAACGGGCCGCACTGGATAATGCCCCTCATATTTTAGCTGGTTATTTGTATGAATTAACTAATCAAATTAACACTTTTTATCATGCCTCGCCGGTAGTAAAAGCTGATCATGGTTTACGTTCTTTAAGATTAGAGTTGGTAAAGTCAGCGTCTGAAGTTTTAAAACAAGGTTTGGGTATTTTAGGATTGGAAACAGTAGAACAAATGTAAATTGTTTTTGCTATAATAAATAATATGGATTTTAATTCTCAATCAAATATCAAACCCCGATACCAATGGGGCTGGCTGGTAGTAATGATTGTATTTATATTAGCGTTTTTTGGTTGGTGGGGATATCAATATAATTGGTGGCAACCAATGTCGGGCTGGCAAGCTGTTTTTTTGTCTAATGGGCAAGTTTATTTTGGTAACGTAGCTCGTCAAACTCCTGATAAGGTCGTTTTACGGAACATTTATTATTTGCAAACCTCTGGGCCCTTACAGGCTGGCGGTGAACAGCAGTCAACTGATTTAGCTTTAGTAAAATTAGGTGCTGAACTACACGGGCCGACTGATGAAATGATTATCAACCGTCAGCATATTTTATTTATTGAAACTCTAAAATCTGATTCCAAAGTTGTTAAGGCAATTGAACAGTTTCGGTCGCGATAACAAATAAAAAGTCTCACCAATTAATATTGTGAGACTTGAAATTTTCCTAACCAAGCTTGCTGCCCAGGTTCTAGAAGTTTGTGGGCAGCAATGTAATCATCAGGATTATCTTTGGGGGCATTTAGGGGATAACCATTTATATGAGAATCAATAAGTTCTCCTTTTTTAAATATAAAGGTAATCGTAACGGCCTGATCTTTTGTTCTAAAAATAACTGTTTCTTCCAGTATATTATTATTTTTTTGTCTCACATATTCTAAAACATAAAAATCTTTTAAAATTATGGCACCAGTTTCAGTCCTATTAATTACTAAAGATTTCTCCCACATAAAGTTTTTTATGTCTGTGAGACTAATTATTTTTTCCCCTGAGTCTTGATATCTTTTTACCAGCATAATAATCACGTAAATAATCAATATCAGTAAAAAATAAATTATTATGAATTCGTATTTCATTTTTAAGCTCCTTTTTTTTGAAATCACCTTACATTATTGGTATTAAATGTCAAGCGGCCATGAAGATTTAAACTTGCTTGGAACCGTTTTTATCAGTAAAATAAACAACGTTATGATAAATTTTCCTGAATTAGAAAAGAAGTGGCTTAAATATTGGCAAGACAATAAGATATTTGCCAAATCGTTGGCCAAGCCGACTTCAGCCGGCAATTTTGTTTTTTTTGAAGGCCCCCCGACAGCTAATGGCCGGCCTGGCATCCACCATGTTCTAGCGCGGGCTTTTAAAGATCTTATACTGCGCTATAAAACCATGCGTGGATTTAGAGTGGAGCGTAAAGCGGGTTGGGATACTCAAGGTCTGCCAGTAGAATTACAAGTAGAAAAAGAGTTAGGTTTTAAGGGTAAACCAGACATTGAAAAGTATGGTGTGAAAGAATTTAATGAGAAATGTAAACAAGATGTGTGGAAGTACCAAGATGATTGGGAAAAATTGACCGAACGTATGGGATATTGGCTTGATCTGGAGCACCCTTATGTAACTTATGAGAATCATTATATAGAAAGTTTGTGGTGGATTTTAAAGCAGGTGGATAGGGTAGGATTACTTTATCAGGATTATAAAGTTTTACCCCATTGTCCGCGTTGTGGCACAGCCTTGTCGTCTCATGAAGTTGCTTTGGGTTATAAAAATATTCCAGATAAGGCAGTTTATGTGAAATTCAAAATCAAAAATCAAAAATCAAAAATCAAAATTGATGAGAATACATATATTTTATCATGGACGACAACGCCGTGGACCTTACCCGGTAATGTAGCTTTGGCGGTTGGTAAGGATATTGTGTATCAAAAAGTAAAATGCGATGAAGAATTTTTTATTATAGCCCAAGATCGATTGAGAGCAGTTTTTAACAATCAGAAATATGAAATATTAGAAAATATTACAGGTAGAGATTTAATTGGTCTTGAGTATGAGCCTTTATTTGATATTAAACCATTGCAAAATGAAAAATCCTATCATATTTATGAGGCTAATTTTGTAACTACCACTGATGGTACAGGAGTAGTACATACTGCAGTGATGTATGGTGAGGATGATTTTAATTTAGGTACGGAAGTTGGCTTACCTAAATATCATACAGTTGATGAAAATGGAAATTTTACAGCAGATGTTTTTGTTTGGCAAGGTAAGTTTGTTAAAGACCCTAAAGTTGAGCAGGGAATAGTGGATGATTTGAAGCAACGGGGTTTATTATTACAAGAGGAAACATATAGGCACGATTATCCGTTCTGTTGGCGTTGTTCTACGCCACTTTTGTATTATGCTAAGCCCTCTTGGTTCATAAAAATGTCAGCCCTTAGGGAAGATCTTAAAGCGGCCAATGAAAAGATTAATTGGTATCCTGAACACATTAAAACTGGAAGATTTGGTGAATGGATTGGCAGCGTGAAGGATTGGGCTATTAGCCGTGAGCGTTATTGGGGTACACCATTGCCGATTTGGCGTTGTACTAATAACAAATGTCAGCATTTGATAGTTATAGAAAGTTTACAGGAACTCAAAGAAAAATCCGGCTGGAAATTCGCAGATGATTTTGATATTCACCGGCCATTTATTGATGAGGTGGTGTGGCCTTGTCATAAGTGTAGCCAAGGAGAGATGAGGCGCGTACCAGAGGTAGCCGATTGCTGGTTTGATTCCGGTTCTATGCCGTTTGCTCAGTGGGGGTACCCTCATTTACCAGGCAGTCAAGAAAAATTAGCAAATAGTTATCCGGCAGATTATATTTCAGAAGCTATTGATCAAACTCGAGGTTGGTTTTATACCTTGTTGGCTGTGGCATCATTATTGAAAAAAGCTGGAGTTATTAAAGAAATACCACCTTATAAAAACGTAATTTGTTTAGGACACATCAACGATAAACAAGGGCAGAAGATGAGTAAGAGTAAGGGTAATATAGTTGATCCGTGGGAAGTGATGAATTCTTGGGGAGCAGATGCATTACGTTTTCATTTTTATACAGCTAATCAACCCGGTGAGCCGAAAAATTTTGATACAACTGATGTTGATCAGGTTTTTAAAAAAACTTTACTGATATTGATGAATGTGGTTACTTTTTATGAATTGTATAGTTCTAAACTTATTTCTAACTTGGTTCATAAACCAGAGCACGTTATGGATAAATGGATAATGGCATATTTGGGAAAGCTAATTAATGAGATCACAGAACATTTAGACAATTATCAAATTACTGAAGCTGCCAGAAAAATAGCTGATTTTGTAACAGATCTTTCTACATGGTATATTCGTAGGTCCCGTGAAAGATACAAAAACGAAGGTGATGATAAGCAGCAGGCGTTAATGACTTTAAGGATAGTATTATTAGAATTAGCTAAATTAATAGCGCCTTTTATGCCATTTGTGGCTGAGGAGGTTTATACACGAGTTGGTGGTCAAGAGCAATCAGTCCATTTGGAAAATTGGCCGGAAAAAGTTGTATTTGATAAATTTCTAATTGCTAATATGAAACGGGCTAGGCAGGTGGTTGAATGGGCTTTAGCAGAGAGAGCTAAGGCTGGCTTAAAGATACGACAACCATTAAAAAGTTTAACTGCCCCAGTACCAGAGGAATTAAAGAAAATAGTAGCCGAGGAAGTAAATGTTTTACAGGTATTAACTAGTGACGATTTTAAACTAGATCTTACTTTAAATGATGAGCTTAAGACTATGGGGTTGGTGCGTGAATTCACACGTCAAGTAAATGCTTTAAGGAAAGAGCTTAAATTAACTATAAATGATAAAGTTAAATTAGTTATTGAGGCTCCTGATAATTTAAAAAAAGGCTTATTAGAAAGATTGCCTGAAGTAAAACGCGCGGTTATTGCCACGGAAATAGAGTTTTCTTCTAAACCGCAGAATTATCAGCTTGATTTATCTGATGTTCATATTACTTTGAATATAACAAAATTATAAAAATATTTCTGTGTCAACTTACGTTACTAAAAGTTTGGTTCTTAGTGTTAAACCATGGCGAGAAGGTGATAAGCTTTATACTCTTTTAACAGAGTTATATGGTAAAATTGAAGTTGTAGCCGCTGGTAGTAGAAGGGTAAGTTCTAAATTATCGCCTCATTTATTGCCTTTTAGCGAAATAAATGTGATGATTGCCCGGGGAAGAATTCGCGATCGTTTAGCCTCGGCCGATTTACTACAAGTTTATATTCGTCCGCCTTATGAATTACCAAAAATACTATTGGCCAGTGCTTTATTGGAGGTGGCCGAGAGTCTTACCAGATTTGGTCAGTCTGAATATAGAGCCATGGACCTTTTACGGCAAAGTTTATCCCAATTAGCTTTATTGTCCAGTTCGTCTTCGGCTTGGCATATTTCTGCACGGAGGTTATTAGCTGATTATTTAATAGAATTTTTTAAACTTACTGGTTTAACATTAACACTTACTAAGTGTGAAAGATGTCATAGACCGTTATCTGAAGATGTTTATTTTAGTTGGTCAAGCCACAGTTTTTATCATCAAATTCATGTACCGCCCGGTGAAACAATTGTGCCACTAACCCAAGAAGTATTGGCTTGGTTGTTAAAAGCCTCTAATGGTCTTTTGAAGCAGAATGATGCTGTGCCGCTGACAGCCTTGGATTTTTTAACCGATTATTTTACCGGCCACGCCGGACATCAATTCTATACCTTAAAGGTATTTCGTAGTATTCTTTAGATATATGCCGAAAGATAATTCAAAAGTAAAAGATTTTATTATTGAGCCTGGGTCTGTGAAAAAGAATGAAAAAGAAATAACAAGCCAGGATGCCTCTAGGGCTTTTGCCAAAATATATACTGATCAGCGCGATTATGATTTTCCACGCAGCCTAAAAGTCGCCAGAAAAAAGAAAATTTGGACAGTTATTATTTCTGTTTTGATGATGATGTTTGTAATAGCTTTATTTTTCTTATTTTTTTTCAATAGTAACAATAGGAAATTTGGAGAAGAATCGTTCAATCTTACTTTCACAGGGCCCAAGCAGGCACCTTCTGGACAGATGGTTGAATATATTATTGCCTATCATAATGATCAGGGTGTTGATCTTAATAATGTGGAAATTAATTTACGTTACCCATCAGGCTTTACATTTGAGGGTTCTTTGCCACAGGCGGAGAATAATGAAGGAACCAAATTGTTGATTAAAAAAATTCGTGGTCGTGAATCTGGTAATTTATCAGTCCGTGGATTATTGGTAGGGGAAGTTGGTGAGAGTAAGAATTTTACAGTTATTGTTACCTATGAGCCTGAGAATATTAATGCTCAATATGCCCGAACACTTAATTTCAGCACCGAACTTGTAGCTTCAGTTCTTAATTTAGAGCTTTCTGGACCAACACAATTACCAGTGGCTGAGTCTTTTAATCTGACAGCAACTTATCGTAATAGTTCCGTACAATCATTAAACGGTTTGGTTATAAGATTAATAGCGCCTAGCGGTTTCGAATTAGAATTACCATCACTCAGTGCTTTATCTGGCGCCAATAATACTTGGTTGTTACCAGAGCTAGCGCCTTTAATGGAGGCTAAAGTTGAGTTTCGCGGGCGTTTTACGGATCTAGTTTCACCAGATAAACAGGTAATTAAAGTAGCTGTTGGTATATTAAATGACGCTGGTGATATTACAATTCAGGAAGAAAAAATTCATGAAATAAATTTAGTAAAAACCCATTTGACTTTAAATTTAACAGCTAATGATGTAAGTCTAAGAAGTGCACTTGATTTGGGTCAACAAGTTACTTATCAAGTAACCATTGCTAATGAAGGTGAAACTCCTTTTACTGATGTACGTTTGATTGCCCGATTAGATACCAAGTATCTTGATTGGTCAACTTTGCGTGATGATGCCGGAGGGACTATTAATCGTTCTCAAGGCACAATAACTTGGACTAAAGATTCTTTACCTTTTTTGACTTCATTAGCTCCGGGCAGCCGGACGACGATCCGTTGGTATTTGGCCGTTCAACCTTTATTGCCGCCAGAAATTAATCCACCTTTTTCTTTTTCTGCCCAAGTGGAAGCTTTTGCTAATCAACAGGTAGGTGACAATATTCAGTCTATAACAGCTCAGTCCAATGAAGTAATTAGCCGAATAAATACCAGATTTACACTGGAGACGGACGGGCGCTATTACACTGATGAACTGATTAAGCTTGGTTCTGGGCCATTACCGCCGCAGGTTAATCAAACTACCACTTACGTAATATTTTGGCGTTTATCAAATACTATTAATGAAGTGGAAAATGTGGTTGTTACCACTACTTTACCACCAGATGTTAATTTTACTGGCCATAGTACAGTAACAGCCGGTAGCGCCGTGACTTTTAATCCCAATACCCGTGAAGTGCGTTGGACTTTGAATCGTTTACCCGGCGGAGCTGGTAGCTCCTTTGCTAAGCCAGAAGCTTCATTTGAAGTGGCTATTACTCCTGTGCCATCTGATGCCCATAAAATACTTGTTTTAACCAGAACAACAACCGCTACTGCCCGTGATTCAGTTTCTGGTGCTGATCTTATATCTACGGCTAAGTTTATTACTACCGAAATAGATAATGATTTAGGTGCTCAAGGTAAAGGGATAGTTATTCCTTAATCGGTTATAGTTAGTCTAAGCTTTTAAAGCGGTTTAAAAAGAATCTTTTTAGTCGTAGTCAAAAAATCCTAGAGAAAGTATAATTAAATAGCCTATGATACTGGCCCTTAAACAAATAGTTGACTTTGTTTTTGAGTTTATTTTTGACTTGATAAAGTTTCCTTGGTGGTGGTATTCAGGTGGTTTAAAAATAGTGGCAGCTAAGTGCTGGCGTAATTTTTCCGCTACCCGTGCTCGCGTCAGTCTGGGTATTTTCCTACGCTACCTCTTCAAGCCCATGTATCAGGATTATACTTTACAAGGCAGGTTGATAAGTTTTTTTATGAGATTAGTATTGTTGATTTTTAAATCAGTTCGTCTTTTTGTGGCAATTATTTGGTATTTGCTCATTTTATTTATTTGGGTATTACTTTTTCCTTTAGCCCTAGTAATGATTTTTTATTAAATGACTGTTATAAATACCATTTGGTTAAGTAAATACAGCTTGTCGGAATTATTTTTACGGCGTTGGCGTTTACAATTTTACCGCTTAGTAGCTTTATTGGCGGTTATTGCAGCGTTGATTTTTTTTGTGATTTTTGTATTATTAGCTGCTCCAGCGTTGATCAAAGAAGGTAAATGGACAGTATTTTTTCCGCCTGAACCCGGAGCCAAATTATTTTGGCTTTCTATTATATTAGCTGGTTACGCTTGGTATCGTTTAGATCGTGAACGTTTGTGGTATCCGAATCTGCTGAAAGCTAAGCAAGAGGTATTGGTTGATAAATATTTAAGCGAAGAGGTTTGGCGAGTTATTGAAAAATCATGGCATTACGCCAACCGTTTTAATCATGGGGAAGTTAAACCAGTTCATTTATTGGTTGCTACTTTAGCTTTTGATTCAGGGCAAAGAATTTTTTCTAGACTTGGAATTGATACAAATAAGTTGATTAGTACCTTAAGAAATACTTTAATTAAAATGCCAAGTAATTCTGGTTATGGTTTATCTAGGGAATCATTGGAGATTATAAAGTCTGCCGCTGAATTAGCTATAATTAGAAAAAGTCAGCATGTGGAAGTGAGTGAGTTGTTAGTTGCCTTAAGTAAGGATAGCTTGGTAATAGATGTACTAGAGGAATTATCTATTAAACCAGTAGCTCTTAATAACGTAACTAATTGGTATAGTTTAAGGCGTAAATTAATTCGTTTGCGCTCTCAACAAAGCAAAGCTTTCAGTTATAGACCACAACACTCTTTAGATAGAACATATTCAGCGGTAGCTACTCCATATTTAAATCGAGTTTCACAAAATTTAACAACTTTGGCTGCCAGAGGATATTTAATGCCTTGTTTAGGTAGGGAGCAAGAAATTTCAGAAATTTATCGTATTATTGAAGGCGGCCAAAAGAGTGTTATTTTAGTTGGTGAGCCTGGTATTGGGCGAGGTGTTATTATTGAAGGTATAGCACAGGCTATGGCAGCTGAAGAAGTACCTGTGATTTTACAAGATAAACAACTTATTATGTTATCCACTGCACAGCTTTTATCAGGAGCTTCACCAGCTGAAGCTGGTGAGAGAATGTTACGTATTCTTAATGAAGTGGTGCGGGCTGGTAACATAATTTTAGCCCTTGAGGATGTTCATCAAATTGTAGGCCTAGATGCCGGTAGTGGCAGTGATTTAAGTTTGGGAGATGTTTTAGCTAATGTTATTTCTGAACATGGTTTGATAGTTTTAGGAACTACCACTAATGAAGCTTGGCGTAATACTGTGGAAGGTAGTTCGTTAGGTCAGGTATTAACACGAGTAGAAATAAAAGAACTGGATAATAATAATTCTATACAAGTCTTAGAATCACGGGTGCCATTAATAGAACACAGACATAATGTTTATTTTACTTATGGCTCTTTGGAACAGGCTGTTAATTTAACTAAAAGATATATACCCGACAGATACTTACCGGAAAAAGCTATTAGCGTGCTGGAGGAAGTAGCGATTTACGCTCGGGAAAGATCAGGCAAATCAGGCATAGTTACTGCTGAACATGTGGCACAGGTTATAGCCAATAAGGTACATGTACCTGTAACCGAAGTTACACAAAAAGAAAGTCAAAAATTACTAAATTTGGAAGAAATATTACATCGTCGAATTATTGGTCAAGACGAAGCAGTTCGGCTGGTGGCTGATGCCTTAAGACGTGCCCGGGTTAATTTACGAGATCAAAAAAGACCGGTAGCCTCGTTTTTATTCTTAGGTCCAACAGGAGTTGGTAAGACAGAACTAGCTAAAGCTGTGGCTCAAGAATATTTTGGCGGTGAAAATAATATGATCAGACTTGATATGTCTGAATATCAGACGCCGGAGAGTTTATATCGTTTAGTAGGAGCTCCGGCTGGTCTGGGTGTAGCTAAGGGGTTGTTGACTGAAGCTGTACATCGTTCACCTTATTCTTTGGTATTATTGGATGAGTTGGAAAAAGCGCACCTAGATATTTTGAATGTTTTTTTACAAGTTCTTGATGATGGTCGTTTAACCGATGCTACTGGACGGACTTATGATTTTACAAACACTATTATTATTGCTACCTCTAACGCGGCAACATCTTATATCCAAGAACAATTACAAAAAAAGGTGCCTTTAGAGAATATTCGTCAAAGCTTGTTACGAGGCGGTTTGCATCAATATTTCCGTCCAGAATTTTTGAATCGTTTTGACGCCATTATTATTTTTAAGCCATTAAGTCAGAAAGAAGTAGAGCAGGTTGCTGGTTTAATGATACAAAAGTTAGCTATAGAGCTGGAGGCTAAGGGTGTGCATTTGAAAGCTTCACCGGCGGTTATTGTTGAGTTGGCTGCTAAAGGTTTTGATCCTTTGTACGGCGCGCGACCCTTACGGCGGGTGATTCAAGATAATGTAGACAGCGCCCTAGCTCATTATATGCTTAGCGGCAAGGTAACCAGACGTGATGTGGTGGTACTGGAGCCAGGTGGAGTTATACGGGTGGAGAAAGCCGAAAAACTATGATGCTTATTAAATAGATTAATACAGACGGTTGTTAGATTTTAGTATTTTTATAAATCAAAATATAATTTAGAATAAGGTGATTAAAGCATAAATACTAAGAGGGGTGGTAAATATTTACCGTTTTGTAGGTATATATAGATTGTTTTTGTAAGATTTTTAGGCCCTTATTTATTTGCCAAAATGTTCAAAAAATATTAGAGTAACCTCATTATGGCCAAAGAAAAAAATAATCTTAATTTAATGGATAAGTTGATTGCCTTATGTAAACAGCGGGGGATTATTTTCCCCGGTAGTGAGATTTATGGTGGCTTAGCCAATTCTTGGGATTTTGGGCCATATGGTGCGCTGTTAAAGAATAATATCAGGCAGGCATGGCTTAAACATTTTGTTACCAGTCGTGATGATATGTTGCTTATGGAAAGTGGAGTTATTATGAATCCTAAAGTCTGGCAGGCCTCAGGACATTTGCAGAATTTTACCGATCCTTTGGTTGATTGTAAAAAATGCAAAAAACGCTGGCGAGCCGATCATATTTTAGAACAAAAAAGCGCGGTACCTAGATATGACAAAGAAAAGCCAGTTGACTGGAAGGAAATTCATTGTCCAGAATGTGGAGGCGAATTAACAGCTGTAAGGAATTTTAATTTAATGTTTAAAAGTTTTATGGGGCCGGTAGAGGATAAAAGCGCGGAAGTTTATTTAAGGCCGGAATTAGCTGCTGGCATGTTCACTGATTTTAAGTTAATTCAGCAGGCTAACCGCAAAAAATTACCTTTTGGTATAGCCCAGATTGGGAAGGCTTTTCGTAATGAGATTACACCCGGCAATTTTATTTTTCGCACTCGGGAATTTGAAATTATGGAGTTGGAATATTTTATTAAACCAAAAGAGTGGCAGTCGGCGTTTGATATGTGGTTTAATTTGATGAAAGCTTGGCTTAAGAATTTAAATGTGGCTGATGAAGATATAAAAATTAATGAAATTCAGGCCGGGGAACTTGCTCATTATTCTGAAAGGACTGTAGATTTTGAATATAATTATCCTTTTGGTTTAAAAGAACTTTATGGTTTAGCCTACAGGACAGATTTTGATTTATCTAGCCACGCCAAGTTTTCCGGAGCTGATTTAACTTATACTGACCCCGATACAGGCGAGAAGTTTATTCCGCATGTAGTTGAACCTTCTATGGGGTTAGAACGTACAGTATTAGTAACCCTTCTTTCGGCTTATACGGAAGAAGAAGCACCTACTGCCGACGAAGGAGAGACTGATACCAGAGTTGTTCTAAAATTACCCAAACACATTGCACCTATTCAGGTAGCAGTATTACCATTATCCAAAAAAGATGAATTGGTACGAATTGCTCAGGTGCTGGCTCAAGATTTAAGACAAAAATTTATTGTAGAATATGATGACACTCAAAGTATAGGGCGTCGATACCGCAGGCAAGATGAAATTGGCACACCTTATTGTGTAACAATTGATTTTGATTCGGTTAAAGATAAGGCGGTAACAGTACGAGATAGAGATACCATGAAGCAGGAAAGAGTTAATTTACTGGATTTAATTGATTACTTAAAAGAAAGGTTGTTCTAAAAATGAAAAGGATTTTTATAAAAAGGTTGTCTAATAGATTACCGGTTTTAATGGTACCTATGAACGGTACAGCTTCTGCCACTATTTTAGTTATGGCCCGAGTTGGTTCGCGTTATGAAACCAAATCAGAGCAGGGAATATCGCATGTTTTGGAACACATGCTTTTTAAGGGCAGTGAAAAATGGCCTACCGCCAAAGATATTGCCCAAACCCTTGATGGCTTAGGGGCTGATTATAATGCTTTTACTTCTAAGGATCAAACAGGTTATTATATTAAAGTAGCTTATGAACATTTACCTAAAGCCATGGAAGTTTTATCTGATATGATTTGGCATCCACTTTTATCGGCTGAGGAATTGGAGCGGGAAAAAAAGGTGATTTGTGAGGAAATTAAAATGTACGAAGATAATCCTTTAATGCATATAGGAGATTTATTAGAAGGTTTGATATTTGCTAATTCTAGTTTAGGTGTAAATATAGCTGGTAGTATTAAAAGTGTCAGCGCTCTTAGAAGATCGCAGGTAGTGGCTTTTCATAGAAAATTTTACGGGGCCAATAATTTGTTAGTAGTTGTGGCTGGTAAGATGACTTCGACGGTTAATAATCTTCTGAGTAAAAATTTTAGCCTTAATCGTCAGAGTGTTCCGGGTGTTTATAAAAAATTTCATTCTAATCAGTCAAAACCTAGATTGGTTTGGCAAAAAAAAGATACACAGCAGGTTCAATTAGCTTTTGGTTTTCCGGCTTATGGTTATCGTCATAAAAATCGTTTAGCGCTAGATCTTTTAGCTATGGTTTTAGGAGGTAATATGAGCTCTCGTTTGTTTATGCGCTTGCGTGAACGTGAGGGGTTGTGTTATGCCATTAACAGCTCCACTGAAAATTACGAAGGTATAGGCTTGCTGGCGATTCAAGCTGGACTTGATAAGTCCCGTTTATCACAAGCAATAAGTTTAATAAAAGAAGAACTTCAGAAAGTTATTACTAAACCGGTTAGTCAACAAGAACTTACCAAAGCCAAAGATTATGTTAAGGGAAAAATGACATTGGCTATGGAAAATTCTTCGATTCAGGCACAATGGGCCGCGCGTCAGTATATTTTTGAGCATAGTTTGGAAAATTATCAATCTGTTTTAGAAAGATTAAATCGTCTTACTCCAGTTGATCTCAGACGGGTAGCTAAAGAAATTTTTAATTTTAAAAAAGCCAATTTAGCCATTATTGGCCCTGATGATAATAAAAGGGTCTGGTTAAATCTTATAAAACCGTAGTATGATAGAAGTATGAGCGAAACGCAAAAATTAAAAATTGATATTTCTGCCATAACTCTGCTTAAGATTTTGGCTATAGTAGTCTCAGTTTACTTTTTGTATAGAGTTATAGATGTTTTAGCTTTGATTTTTGTGGCGATTATTTTTGCTACAGCTTTGGAGCCGGCAGTGAATTGGTTACATCGTAATCATATCCCTAGGGCTGTAGGAGTTTTGATTTTGTATTTAATAGTTTTTTTAGTTTTATCTTTAATAATGGTATTAATGATACCACCTCTAGTAGCACAGGTAACTGAATTAGCTAAGATAATTCCTTACTATTACGACAGATTATTGTATTTGTTCAGTAATGTATCGGGTGCGGGAGAGGATGAGTTAGCATTTGCTCTGCAGCAAAATTTGCAGAATTTAGGTAATCAATTATCACAGGCCACTAATTCCATAATTTCAACCCTAGTAAGTATTTTTGGCGGAATTTTACAGTTTATTGTGTTACTGACCATTGCTTTTTATTTGGTGGTGGAAGAGAATGGAATTTTAAGGTTTGTACGTTCTGTTACCCCCACTATTTACCAGCCTTATGTTTTGGAAATGATGAGGCGATTGAAAGTTAAACTTGGTTCATGGATGAGGGGACAACTTTTATTAATGTTGATAATAGCTGTGCTTACATATCTTGGTTTGACTTTATTAGGAGTAAAATTTGCCCTAGTGCTTGCCTTATGGGCTGGTATTACAGAGGTAATTCCTTATGTGGGTCCAATTTTAGGTGCCGTGCCAACAATTTTTTTGGCTTTATCAGAGTCACCCCTCCAGGCTTTATTGGTTACCGGGTTATATATTCTTATTCAACAACTAGAAAATAGTATTATAGTGCCAGTGGTTATGCGTCGTACAGTGGGCCTTAATCCCATAATAACTATTATTGCCATAGTAATTGGTGCTAAATTAGGTGGAGTTATTGGTGCTATACTTTCTATTCCGGTGGCAGTGGCGATAGGTGTTTTTTTATCTGATATTTATGAAAAAAGATTTACTCAAGATTCTGAAAAAAATAATAATTTTGAGGTTAATAAATTATAATTTTAGATTATGTCCGGATGGCTTTATATGGTGGCCACGCCAATTGGTAATTTGGGTGATATTACAAGACGTGCCCAAAAAGTACTAGCTGAAGTTGATTTAATAGCTTGTGAAGATATAAGAGTTACAAAAAAATTACTCTTACATTTAGGCATTAATAATAAAGAGTTAATTAGTTTACATCATCATACTTCACCAGCTGTTTTGTTGCAGGTGATAAAAAGAATTAAAGAAGGTTTAAACATAGCTTATACATCCGATGCCGGTACTCCTGGCTTAGCCGATCCGGGTGGTAAATTAGTATTAGCGGCCGTGAGAGCAGGTATTAAAGTTATTCCTATACCCGGAGCTTCAGCTGTTATTGCCGCTTTATCTGTGGCGGGGGTACCAGCTAATAAATATTTATTTTTAGGTTATCCACCTCATAAAAAAGGACGCCAAAAATTTTTTCAAGAAATAGCAGTAGTTGATTATCCTGTGGTATTTTTTGAATCAACGCACAGGATTTTAAAAAGCATCAGTGAACTGGCAAATTTTATTGGTAGCCGGCCCTTAGTTGTTTGCCGTGAGCTTACTAAGATACATGAAACAATTTATCGTGGTGGCTGTGTTGATATTTTAGAAAAACTTACCGCCACTTCAATTAAAGGCGAATTTGTAGTAGTGGTGGCGCCAAAATAAAAATCCAGCCCCTATTTTACCTTCGACTAGGAGCTGGAAGCTTGGTGCATTTTTTGTAAGCGGAGTTCGGGTTATGAGCCCTTCCGCTTTTTATTGCACCTTGCTAATTATTATCTTTATACTATTTGTATTATAATAATTGTATAAATATGTCAAGGTTTTACGTAACAACAGCTATTCCTTATGTTAATGCCAAACCTCATATTGGTTTTGCTTTAGAATTAGTGCAGGCAGATGTAATAGCGCGCTATCAGCAAATAAAATTAGGCGAAGACAATGTTTATTTTTTAACTGGTGCTGATGAAAATTCTTTAAAAAATGTTCAGGCAGCTGAAAAAGAAGGAAAATCCACCAGTAATTATGTGGCGGAGATGTCAGATAGATTTCGTACTTTAACTAAAATACTTAATATTTCTAATAATGATTTTATTTGTACTACCGAACAACGCCATATTAAAGGAGCTGTCAAATTATGGCAAACTTGTAATCCGGAGGATATTTATAAAAAATTTTATAGCGGTTTATACTGCGTTGGTTGTGAACAATATTACACCCAAGAAGAATTGGTTGAAGGCAAATGTCCAGAGCATAAAACTAAACTGGAGCTGGTAACAGAGGAAAATTATTTTTTTAAATTAAGTAATTACCAGAGAAAACTAGAGGAGTTAATTGATAGCGACCAATTGCAGATAATACCACAAAGCAGAAAAAATGAGATGCTGGCTTTTATCCGTGACGGTTTAGAAGATTTTAGTATTTCTCGTTCGCGTCAGCGGGCACGAGGATGGGGTGTGCCGGTGCCGGGTGATGATTCGCAGGTGATGTACGTTTGGTTTGATGCTTTATCTAATTATTTAAACGCTCTAGATTTTTATATTGAGGGTGAGTTATATAAAAAATTTTGGGTCGGTGAATCATATAAATTGCATGTCATAGGTAAGGGTATTACCCGTTTTCATTGCATCTATTGGCCGGCTATGCTACTTTCGGCCGGATTACCGTTACCTAATAAGATTTTTGTTCATGGTTATGTGACAGTTGATGGACAAAAAATAAGCAAATCATTGGGCAATACAGTTGATCCTTTTGAATTAGTTAATAAATATGGCGCTGAAGCGGTGAGATATTATTTATTGCGTGAAATTCCGGCTTATGATGACGGTGACTTTAGTGAACAAAAATTTTTGCAGCGCTATGAAAGTGATTTGGCTAATAGTTTAGGCAACACTTTTTCCCGTGTTACTAATATGATAGAAAGGTTTGGACAAGGAAAATTCAATCAAGCTGAAAATATTAATGCTTATACCAGCGGTACTGCTAAGGCTATAGAATATCATTTAAGAAATTTTCAGTTTGATAAAGCTTTGTTGGCTGTTTTTAATTTACTGGCAGAGATAGACGTAGAGATTGATCAAACTAAACCATGGGTAATGGCTAGAACTGGTCAAATAGCCGATATTCAACTATTGTTAGATAAATGGGGTACCATGCTCTTAGATGTAGCTTGGTATTTAAAACCTTTTATGCCTGAAACTGCTATTAAGATGGAAAAATTTTTAAGGCAAAATAAAATAACAAAATCTCAACCTTTATTTCCTCGTTTAAATAATTAAACACATGACAATATTAGATTTAATATTATTAATATGTTTGTTTGGTTTTTTGTGGTTTGGGTTTTGGTTTGGACTTATCCACGCCCTCGGCGGTTTGGTGGGTACGGTGGCCGGAGCTTGGTTGGCTGGTCATTTTTACTATAATTTAGCAGGGCCAATTGAAAAACTTTTTAATTATCAAGGTCCTTGGTTAAAGTTAGTAGCTTTTTTGGTTATTTTTATTTTAATAAATCGTTTAGTTGGTTTCGGATTTTATTTGTTTGATAAATCTTTTGCTGTTCTTATTCGTTTACCTTTTCTTAAAACAATTGACCGTTTAGCGGGTGGAGTATTGGGTATAGTTGAAGGTATATTTGTAATAGGGCTTGCCTTGATATTAGTTAATAATCATTTAACTATACCAGATTTTATTTCACAGGCTATTAACTCTTCAAGACTAGCTTTGGCTTTTCAGGTTTTAGCTGGTATTTTGGTACCACTTTTGCCGGATATCCTTCGTTATACTCAACCTTATATGCCTGGTAGTATAGAAATACCCGTAACATTACCTCCAATTTATGATAGATAGTCATTGTCATTTAGATTTTCCTGATTATCAGACAGATTTTTCAGAAGTTTTAAGCCGTACTCAACAAACACTTGAATTTGTAGTTAATGTGGGAACTGATCTTAGGAGCAGTAATTATGCTGTGAAGTTGGCGCAGGAGTATGATTTTATTTATTCAAGTGTAGGTATTCATCCGCACGACGCTAGCTTGGTTACAGATCAAATTTTAGATAAATTATCCATCTTAACTAAACAAAAAAAGGTAGTGGCTGTTGGTGAATGTGGTTTGGATTACGCTAGACTTAAGCCGGGACAGGAAACTGCTGAAAAACAGATTCAGATGAAAGTTTTTCAGGCGCAGATAGCTATTGCTCGTCAGGCAGGACTAGCCTTAATTGTGCATTGTCGAGATGCTTATAATGATTTATTGCAAGTTTTACAAGCTTATCAGGATATTCGAGCAGTGATCCATTGTTTTTTAGGTGATACTCATACAGTTAAATCTTTGCTAAATATGGGTTTTTACATTTCTTTTACTGGTATAATAACATTTAAAAATTCATCATCAGATTTATTAGAGGTAGTTAAATTAGTTCCCTTAGAACGTTTGTTAATTGAGACGGACTCGCCCTTTTTGGCACCTGTGCCTTATCGTGGTAAACGTAATGAGCCGATTTATGTCATGGAGGTTGCTAAGAAAATTGCTGACCTGAAAGGTATTAGTTTAGAACAAGTTGATAAAGCAACTTCTTATAATGCCCGTCAATTATTCGGAATTTTATAATTAAAGTGTTAGAATAAAAGTATGTCATGGGAAATTATTATTTTAGCGCTCGTTTTTATAGTAGTTGTTATAGTTGGATTTATTGTTTTGTTTTTGACTTTAAAAAAGCAAGCACAGCAGTCAGGCGACGGACAATCATTACTTATGTTACAGAACGAACTTAATGAAATGAGGCGAACTTTGGATACTAAATTGGGTGAGTCTACTAAGATTTTACAGAGTCAATTTGGAGAAAGTGCCAAGATTATCCGCGATGTCACCGAAAAATTAACTAAGCTTGATGAAACTAACCGTCAAGTGATTAATTTTGCTGATCAATTACAAAGTCTGCAGGATATTTTAAAAAATCCTAAACAACGCGGCGTATTAGGTGAGTATTATTTGGAAACTTTATTGAAGAATGTTTTACCACCCGAGATGTATAAGATGCAGTATCAATTTAAAGACGGCAGTATAGTTGATGCCGCTGTTTTTGTTTCTCTTAAAAAAGATAAGAAGATAGTACCAATTGATTCAAAATTTTCATTGGAAAATTATAACAGGTTAATAGAAGCGCGAGATGTATCTGAAAAAGAAAGACTAGAGAAAGCTTTTTTAGGTGATTTAAAAAATCGTATTGTAGAAACATCAAAGTATATTAAACCAGAAGAGGGGACAACTGACTTTGCGTTTATGTTTATTCCTCATGAAGCAATTTATTATGATTTACTTATTAACAAGGTTGGAGCTACAACAGAAGATACAGAGAACCTTATGCAACGTGCGGCCGGAAAGTATCATGTAATTATTGTTTCACCTACATCTTTTTTAGCTTATTTGCAGACTGTTCTTCAAGGACTACGTGGAATGGAAATAGAAGAATCAGCTAAAGAGATACGGAAAAATGTGGAGTTGTTAGGCAAACATCTTTCCAGTTATGAGGATTATATGAAAAAATTGGGGGAACGTTTAAGTAGTACGGTGAATGCCTATAACGACGCTTATGTTGAACTAAAAAAAGTAGATAAAGATGTTTTAAAGATCTCAGGTTCAGCTTCAGGTATTGAGCCCTTACAGCTAGAAAAGCCTAGGGGGATAAAGGAAGATTAATGAAAAAATTCATTATTTTATTTTATAATTTTGTTATTTAATTTACGAAGTGACATTTTTTCTTTAATATTAGCCATTTTTTTAAATTACCATTGACAAGTAATTATTATTTAGTTATATTTATCGCTTGAAGTTTGTATTTTATAAATTTAATTGCATGTCTAAAGCAAATAACCAACTCATAAAAAACAAGCCAATGTGGCAGGCCTTGTCTTTAGCTTGGGAGCTTGGTTATACTATAGCCATACCGTTAGTGGTATTAGCTTTGGCTGGTAGATTAGCAGATAAAGTATTTTTTACTTCGCCTTGGTTACTGCTTGGCGGAGTTTTATTTTCCATTGTAATTTCCACTTGGTTGGTTTATAAAAAGACTAAAGTAATAGTTTCTTCGTCTTTGACAGTTAGTCATTTGGAAAATAAATCCGAGAAGAAGCTGAATAAACAATAATGATATGAATATCTCGCTAGCCGCTGAACCGCTTTTTTACATAGGATCTTTTGCTTTTACTAATTCGTTACTCGTTGGTTTAATTGTTTCTTTATTTTTTTGCGGTTTAGCTTTTATAATCAGCCGTCGTCAATTAGCTGATGTGCCTCAGGGTTTACAAAATGTAGTAGAAGTTATATTAGAAGGAGCTTTGTCTTTTATTGAAAGTGTGACCGCTAATCGTGAACAAGCTAAAAGATTTTTACCGCTCACTGCCACAATTTTCTTTTTTGTTTTATTGTCTAATTGGATTGGTTTATTGCCCGGTGTGGGCACCATAGGTCTTAATCAGATTCATAACGGTCATCCAGTTTTGGTTCCTTTTTTACGATCAACATCAGCTGATCTTAATGCCACCCTAGCTATTGCCTTGATTTCCGTGCTGGGCACTCAGATTTTTGGTATAGCAGCTCTTGGATTTTTTAAACAGGCCGCCAAATATATTAATTTAGGCAGTCTTTTTAAAAATTTTAGTTTTCAAAACATAATTTTATTTTTTGTTGGTATTTTGGAGATTATTTCAGAAGTTGCCAAAGTTGTTTCATTCTCTTTTCGTCTTTTCGGAAATGTATTTGCCGGTGAAGTTCTTTTAATAGTGGTGGCAACTCTGGTGCCTTATTTGGCCCCAATACCTTTTTTGTTTTTGGAGGTTTTTGTTGGTTTTGTTCAAGCCTTGGTTTTTTCTTTATTAACACTTGTTTTCCTGACTATTGCTACAGTTGAACATGCTCATGATTAGAGCTTGGCGCGTTTTAGTTAGATTAATAGCTAAAACGCGCTAATCACTAATCGCCTTTTGAACCGACAGATATAAAAAATTGATACATCTGTAGCGGAATCAAGAGGTATTTAAGAAAGGTCTATAAAATATGGCAGTAGAAAATGAACTTGTACAAACAGTTTCCAGTCTAAATCCGGAAACTTTAAAGAGTATAGCTGCCGGTGCTACCATTGCCATTGGCGGTATTTTTCCGGCCCTAGCTATAGGTCGTTTAGCCGCTAAGGCCATGGAATCAATTGGTCGCAATCCCGAAGCTGCTTCCAAAGTGCAAACAGCTATGATTTTAGCCATTGCTTTTTGTGAAGCAATTGCTATTTATGCTTTGGTTATGGCTTTGATTATTAAGTTTGTTTAGATCGTCGATGCTTCCCGGCTTACTGCTTTTTATCGGTGGGCCGGAAGCGGCGATGACAGTTTTAAGCTGTAAATTATACTCTAATTCTAGATTTCTAATTTTCAATTCTATTTTATGGAACTATTAACTAAACTAGGCATTGATTGGAAATTATTGCTTGCTCAAGCGGTAAATTTTTTGATTGTTTTAGGTGTGCTTTATAAATTACTTTATAAACCTTTGCTTAAATTTTTAGATGATCGACGCGGTAAGATAGAGAATAGCTTGCAGGAAGCTAAGCGCATAGAAGAGGAATTAAAAAATTTAGAAATTAAACGTCAGCAGTCTGAGATTGAAGCCAAACGCCAAGCTCAAGAAATTATTATTCAAGCTGAAAAAGAAGCCGAAAATCGGCGTCAAGAGATAATTGCTAAAATGAAATCTGAAGCAGAACAAACTTTAGCTGAAGCTAAACAAAGGTTTGATGTTGAAAAAGATAAAGCTATGAGGAATTTAAGGCAAGAGGCGGCTAGGCTTATTACACAAGCACTTACCAAGGTGATAGGTAAATTACCTGTTTCTGAGGTTGATAGCAGATTAATTAATGAGGCGGTGGAAGAAGTTGGTCGCCGGAGGTCAAAATTATGAAAATTACTCCCAAAGATTATGCCAAAGTTTATTTATCTGCCGCACAATCTGTGCCGTCTGCGGAGCGGGTAAAAATAGCAAGTAATTTTTGGCGGTTAGTTTGGCGACGAGGGCACATTAAATGGAAGCATCAGATTTTGTCTGAGGTACGTTCTTTAGAAAGGATTCAGTCAGGCCTAAAATTAGTAGAAATTTACACTCCGCGTGATTTAGATAAAAAGCAAAAAGATAATTTAGTGAGTGAATTACAAAAGAGTATTGGTCAACCAGTGGAACTTGTTTGTACTGTTAAACCTCATCTTTTGGCCGGCGTGGTAATTACTTTTGACCATGAACGTTATGATGGTTCTTTAAAAGGCAGGCTTGATTCTTTGTATAAGAAACTGGCCGGTGATGATAATTATTAAATTATATAATCAATAAATAGATTTATGTCAGAAATAAATACTAATTCTCTCTTACAAACATTAGAAGCTGAGCTTAAGGGTTTTGAGTCTAAGATTAGTACTGATAAAGTTGGTACAGTGATCGAGGTGGGTGACGGCATCGCTCGTATTGCCGGTCTTAAAGATTGTTTAGCCTCTGAAATGTTGGAATTTTCTAAAGGAGTTAAGGGTGTGGCTTTAAATTTGGAAGAAAGTCAGGTTGGAGCCATAATTTTGGGTGATTATTTGGAAATAAAAGAAGGCGATATAGTAAAGTCAACCGGTAAAGTTCTTTCCGTTCCGGTTGGCAAAGGTGTGGTTGGGCGAGTGGTTAATCCTTTAGGTGAACCGTTAGATGGCGAGGGGCCTATAAAAGCTGAGGATATTTATCCGGTGGAACGTATTGCTCCGCGGGTTATTACCAGACAGGGTGTTAATACACCATTACAAACCGGCATAAAAGCCATTGATTCCATGATTCCAATTGGCCGGGGGCAACGTGAACTTATTATTGGTGATAGGCAAACAGGCAAAACAGCTTTGGCTATTGATACGATTATTAATCAAGCGGGACAAAATGTAATTTGTATTTACGTGGCAATAGGTCAAAAAGAATCAAAAGTAGCTAGATTAGTAGCTAAACTTAAAGAGCGTGAAGCCATGAAATATACTACTGTGGTGGTAGCTGGAGCATCAGATCCGGCTTCTTTAGCTTTCTTAGCCCCTTATGCCGGCTGCGCCATGGGTGAGTATTTTATGGATAAGGGTCAAGATGTTTTGGTTATTTATGATGATCTTTCTAAACACGCGGTAGCTTATCGGCAGGTTTCATTATTGTTGCGACGGCCCCCGGGTAGAGAAGCGTATCCGGGTGATATTTTCTATTTGCATTCACGCCTTTTAGAACGGGCCGCTAAGCTTAACAAAAATTATGGAGGTGGCAGTTTGACTGCTTTACCGATAATTGAAACTCAAACCGGTGATGTTTCGGCTTATATTCCTACTAATGTTATTTCCATCACCGACGGACAGATTTATTTGGAAAGTGATTTGTTTTACCAAGGTATAAGGCCGGCTTTAAATGTTGGTTTATCAGTATCGCGTGTAGGTAGTGCGGCGCAAGTGAAAGCTATGAAAAAAGTTGCCGGACGTCTGCGTTTAGATTTGGCACAATATAGAAACGTGGCTGCTTTTGCGCAGTTTGGTTCTGATTTGGATGAGATTACTAAACAGCAGATAGAGCGCGGTAAGCGTGTTACTGAAATTTTAAAGCAAGGTCAGTATGAACCGATGCCGGTTGAACACCAGGTAGCTATATTATACGCCGTGACTAATGGTTATCTTGATGATATACCAGTTGAAATGGTAAAAGATTGGGAAAAAAGATTCCACCAGTTTATGAAAGGTCAAGCCGTTCTTAAAGAATTGTCTGAACATAAAGAACTAACTTCGGAGATAGAAGAAAGACTTAAGCAAGCTATTGATGATTTTAAGAAAATGTAGATTGTATTTATATTTAGATTTAAATTTTTAATTTATTAATATGCCTCAGGCAACTAGAGAAATTAAAAGGCGTATACGCTCTATTCAAAATACCCGTCAAATTACTAAAGCGATGGAGCTGGTATCGGCAGCTAAAATGAGGCGAGCGGTAGCTAATGTTTTAGCTACCCGTACTTATGCTACGTTGGCATGGCAGTTATTAACTGAACTTTCATCTCGCACAGATTCTTCACAACACTCTTTATTGATCAAACGTTATCCGGTAAAAAGTTTAGGAATTATTCTGGTATCTTCCAATCGGGGACTATGTGCTGGATTTAATCATCAACTGGTTAATAAAGCTCATCAGTATATTATCAAAGAACAACGGCTAGAGCCTGAATTAACAGTTAGTTTAATAGCAATTGGTCGTAGAGGTAGAGATATTGCCTGGCGTTTAGGTTATGATATAACTGCTGAGTTTACTAAGCCAGATATTACTACCAAAATTGAAGAAATCACGCCAGTGGCTAAACTAGCTATTACTGATTATTTGGCCGGTAAATATGATCGCGTAGTCATTGCTTATACAGATTTTATTTCCCCGGTTAACCAAAGGCCGCGTCTTAAACAGATATTACCCATGGAAGAGGAATCGGATGAATATTTGGGCCAGGCCCGGGCTACTCAAACAACTCCTGTAAAGGAAGATATAAAACAAAATCGCTTTAATTATGAATATAAGTTTGAACCATCACCTGAAAAAGTATTGAATAATCTTTTGCCCCGTTTGATTGAAATACAAATTTATCAAGCCTTGTTGGAATCAGATGCTTCCGAGCATTCAGCCCGCATGATGTCTATGCGCAATGCTTCCGATGCCGCTAAAGAGATGATAGATTCATTGACTCTGGCTTTTAACCAAGCGCGTCAGGCGGCTATCACTGCAGAACTGGCAGATATTACCGGAGGCAGAGTAGCAGTTGAAGGATAATTGCAAATTATAAATATTAACATCATTATTAATTCATTATTCAAGATCATTAATTAAATCATTATGAATACAGGAAAAGTTACACAAGTTATAGGACCAGTAGTGGATGTGGTCTTTGTCCGCGAACTGCCGCCTATTTATCAAGCTTTGGAGATTATTATGCCAGATAAGTCCAAACTAATTTTGGAAGTACAACAACATTTAGGTGGCAATACGGTCAGGGCGGTGGCCATGGGGTCAACTGATGGTTTAGCCAGAGGTGTTGAGGTTAAAGATACAGGCCAGACTATTGTTGTTCCTGTGGGCAGAGAAACTTTAGGGCGTATGGTAGATGTTTTAGGCAATCCTTTAGATGAACAGGAACCAATCAAGACCAAAAATTATTTACCTATTCACCGTCCCAGCCCAAAATTCACAGAACAGTCTACAAAAACAGAGGTTTTTGAAACAGGAATTAAAGTTATTGATTTAATTTGTCCTTTTGTAAAGGGTGGAAAAGTTGGTTTGTTTGGTGGCGCTGGCGTTGGTAAAACAGTGGTTATTCAGGAATTAATTCATAATATTGCTTCTGAACATGGAGGTTTTTCAGTGTTTGCTGGTGTAGGTGAAAGATCGCGCGAGGGTAATGATTTGTATCATGAAATGAAAAATTCCGGAGTATTAGCCAAAACCTCATTGGTTTTTGGACAAATGAACGAACCACCCGGAGTACGGGCTCGAGTAGGTTTAACAGGTTTAACAATGGCTGAATACTTTCGTGACACTGAGAAAACCGATGTACTTTTATTTATTGATAATATCTTTCGTTTCACTCAAGCTGGATCTGAATTATCAGCTCTATTAGGTAGAATTCCTTCAGCTGTCGGCTATCAACCTACTTTGGCTGTGGATATGGGTGAATTACAGGAACGAATTACTTCCACTCGCGAAGGATCTATTACTTCTGTTCAGGCTGTTTATGTGCCGGCAGATGATCTTACGGATCCGGCGCCAGCTACTACCTTTGCCCATTTAGATTCTACAGTAGTTTTAAATCGCGCCTTGACTGAACTTGGTATTTATCCAGCAGTTGATCCTTTGGATTCGACTTCTACTATTTTAGATCCTATTGTAATTGGCGAAGAGCACTATAAGGTGGCACGTGAAGTACAGCGCGTGTTGCAGCGCTATAAGGATTTACAGGATATTATTGCTATTTTAGGTATGGATGAATTATCTGAAGAGGATAAACAAACTGTAGCTAGGGCCCGTAAAATTCAGCGTTTTCTTTCTCAACCCTTCTTTGTGGCCGAAACTTTTACCGGTACACCTGGTAAATATGTACCTTTAAAGGAAACTATTCGCGGTTTTGGAGAAATATTAGAAGGTAAACATGACAATAAGCCGGAGCAGGCTTTTTATATGAAGGGTACGATTGATGAGGTAGCTTTATAAATTTATAGTTTTATAAGTTATGACTATAGAACAACTCTCTAATCAAGACGATAACAGTAAAGAAAAAACAGATAAGCCAGTAGTTTTAGTAGCAGATTTATTAGCTTACAAATTATCTGCGGGTATGGATGATAATTCTATGAAAATACGTTGTTTTAATTTGGCCTCTGATTTAGTTAGAATAGTTAATAATAATCCCGAAACTTCTGATGATCAATTATTATCTTTAGTTAAAAATACCGTTGGTTATTTAAGTTTTTCTTCTAATGTTACAATATCAGATGATAGTATTTTGAAAATGATAAATGAGGCCAAAGATCAATTTTCTATTATAAATAAAAATAAATTTTAATATAATGGCTAAAACTATTAAATTTCAAATCGCTACTCCTGAACGTGTGGTTTTTAGCGCCTCAGCAGTTGAATCTATTACTCTGCCCACTGAAATGGGCGAAATTACTATTTTGCCGGATCATTTGCCTTTAGTGGCTAATTTAGTGCCAGGTGAGATGATAGTAAGAATTGGTGGTGAGGAAATATTTTTGGCAGTTTCCGGTGGTTTTATTGAAGTTAGTCCAAGTAAAGTTACGGTTTTGGCAGATACAGCCGAGAGGGCAGAGGAAATAGACGAGAAGAGAGCTGAGGAAGCTCGTGTCCGTGCCCGTCAACTTATGCAACAACAGCGAACAGCAGAAAGTACAGATTACGCTGCTTTGGCTGCTAAATTGGAAAAGGAATTAGCACGTTTGAAAGTGGTGCGTAAGCGTCGGACAAAGCCAAATTTTACACCTAATCAACAAACATTATAAATTATAATTATAAACATAAACAAAAAAGGAAATAAAAATGTTACACGATTGTAAAACCTGTTTACTTTACTGCATAGACTGGCGTTTAGGGCCGGGAGGAGCAAATATTGATGAACTTCTTATTAAAGATAAAGTGGTTGATTCCTCCTGCTTCGATAGGGTTGTAATAGGTGGAGGAGTTAAAAATTTAGCTTCAACTCAAGAAGAAAGCAATATCGCTTTTACTCTCCGTCAGTTGGACATTGCTGATAAACTTCAACCATGTTTCTAAAATAGTTCTTATCAATCATACTGACTGCGGAGCTTATGGTGGTAGTCAAAAATTTAAAAACTCTGATGAAGAGCATAGTTTTCATTATAATGAGCTACGAAAAGCAGCTGAGTTGATAAAGACGAGATACCCTAATATTGAATTATCAACTTATTTAGCTCATTTGATATATCAAGACCAGCATTGGTCTGTTTATCTGGTGAGAATTTAATATATAAACGTCTGGGCACAGTAAAACCAGGCGTTTTTTTATTTATTCTAAAATGCTACACTAATGATAGACAGTATTATGGCTTTGATTAAAGAAAATAACGTATTAAAGGATTTAAATAAAGATCAATTAACAGCGGTTACTCATACCTCAGGCCCTCTTTTAATAGTGGCTGGTGCGGGTACCGGGAAAACAACAGTTGTTACCCGGCGCATTGCTTGGCTTATTGATCAGGGCTTAGCTAAGCCCGAAGAGATTTTAGCCTTAACTTTTACTGATAAGGCTGCAGTTGAAATGGAAGAGAGGGTAGATAGATTACTGCCAATGGGTTTTGTTAATGTTTGGGTGTCAACTTTTCATAGTTTTGGCGAAAAAGTATTGCAGGATTGGGCTGTGGAAATAGGTTTACCCAATAATTTTCGTGTATTAACCACAGCCGAGCAATGGATGCTAGTGCGTAATAATTTAAGTAATTTTAAACTTGATTATTACAAACCGCTTGGTAATCCTACTAAATTTATTCATGCTTTGCTTACTCATTTTTCGCGTGCTAAAGACGAAGCTGTTTATCCGGAAGAGTATTTAAAATTTGTGGAGTCAAAGAGATTGGATAGCGGTGCTGGCGAGTATTTACATAAATCAAAAAATAAAATTAATAAAAGAAAAGTTAAGAAAAATAAAACCTCGGATTTATTTGATTTACAATCAGAAGAAAGCGAAATATCACGTCTAATTGAAGTGGCAGAAGCTTACGCTGTTTATCAAAAACTTTTACATGAGGCTGGAGCCCTTGATTTTGGCGATCTAATAAATTATACTTTGAGACTTTTTCAAACCCGTCCCCGTGCTTTAAAATATTTTCAGCAAAAGTTCAAATATATTTTAGTGGACGAATTTCAAGACACCAATCACGCTCAATATGAAATGTTAAAACTTTTGGCTCGGCCAGCTAATAATATTACTGTGGTTGGAGATGATGATCAGTCAATTTATAAGTTCAGAGGAGCTTCTATTTCCAATATTTTAGAATTTAAAAAAGATTATCCTGACGCCCGTGAAGTTTTTTTAACCGTCAACTACCGCAGTTATCAGAATATTTTGGATACGGCTTATGAATTTATTCAACTAAATAACCCCTATCGTTTAGAGGTTAAATTGGCCAGTAAAGGAAAATCACTGTCTAAAAAATTAATTAGTCATCGCTCAGGGCAGGGGATAGTGGATCATTTAGTATTTAATGATGTTCAGTCTGAAGCCAGAGGTGTAGTAGATAAAATTATGTTGCTTAAACAGGAAAAAAAACTTGATTGGAGTGATTTTGCTATTTTAGTCAGAGCTAATTCTCAAGCCGTACCTTTTTTGCAAGCCTTACGCCAGGCTCGTCTGCCGCATACTTATGTGGCTAACCGAGGTCTGTATCAGGAAGATATTATAGTTTTCTTGGTTAATTATTTTAAACTACTAGATAATTATCACGAATCCGCCGCTCTTTATCATGTTTTATCTCATGAGCCATTTTTTTTAGCGCAGGAAGATTTAGCTAAATTATCTTTTAACGCTAATAAAAATACCATTTCACTATACGAAGCATTAAAAAGAGCATCTTCTTTTGATTTAAGTCGGGATAGTTTGGTTAAAATAGACAAATTTCTGCATTTAGTGGATAAACATACTTTAACGGCCCGTCAGCGGAGTATGAGTGAGCTTTATGTGATGGTGGTGGAAGATTTAGCTATTAATGAACGCTTGCAGCACCCAGCTGCTTCACGCGAGGCGGAATTTTTAACAGCTTTTTATCAACACTTGCAACGTTATGAAGCAGATACAGGTGATCGTACTTTAGCCGGTTTTATGCGTTATTTAGCTTTGGAATTGGAATCAGGAGAAGAAGGAGAATTACCACCAGAAACTGAAGTAGGCCCAGAGACAATTAAAGTTGTCACCATTCATTCGGCTAAGGGATTAGAGTGGACTTATGTTTTTATAGTTCAGTTAGTAGATAAAAGATTTCCGTCATTAGAGCGTAGAGAAGCTATAGAATTACCGCGTGAACTAATTAAGGAAACTCTGCCAGAAGGTGATGTTCATTTGCAGGAAGAAAGGCGGCTTTTTTACGTTGCTTTAACTCGAGCCTGTGACGGTGTTTTTTTAACCCGGGCTATGGATTATTACGGTAAAACAACCAAAAAACCTTCACGTTTTTTATTTGAACTTGGTTTAGTAGGAGAAGAAGATATTAAAAGTTCATCAACCAAGATTTTACGGTCATTTTATGTGCCTACAGCTTTTCGCGCCGGGTATAAACCACCTGATAGTTTTTCTTTTAGTTCAGTTTCAGCTTTTAAGAAATGTCCGTTGGAATATAAGTATCGTTATTTACTTAAATTACCAGAACCTGGCTCTGCTAGTTTGAGTTTTGGTTCCACTATACACAAAACCTTGGAGTTGTATTTACGACGTTGGCAACAGCAGATTAATATTGTGCAGGGAGAATTATTTAGCAGTCGTGGATCAGTTGGCCAGCCACCATCTTTATCAGATTTACAAAAAATATTTAATCAAGTGTGGATTGATGATTGGTATGAGTCAGTCGAACAAAAAAAGGAGTATAAAGAAAAGCGGGGGCCAGAACAATTGCATAATTTTTTTGAAGAAATAATAGCTCATCCGCCACGACCCAAATATTTGGAGGCATTTTTTAAGATTGCTTTTGGCCGGTATAAGTTTGTCGGCAAAGTTGATCGAATAGATGAAAGTACGGACGGGGTTTTTATAATTGATTACAAAACAGGCAGCGAACCGGCTAAAGGTTTAGCTAAAGTTGATCGCGATCAGCTTATTATTTATCAATTAGCGGCTGAGGAATTTTTTCATGAGAAAGTTAAAGGAGCTCGTTATTGGTATTTACAACCGAATAAATTTTCACCTGATTTTTTGGCAAATAGTCAGGAGAAAGAACAACTTAAGATTGAGTATCTGTCAATAATAGAAAATATTGTACAAGCAGCGATTAACGATTCGTTTTTATTGGCTGACGAAGAAGCTCCTAAACATGATTGTCGTTATCGTCAGTTAGGTTTGAAATAATATGTTTCATGAATTAAGATCAATACTCAAGCAAAGTTTACAACAAAAAGGTATACAACAGGCAGTAGAAGCCGCTCAAGTAACTCAAATTTTTCGGGATATTATTAAAGAACGTTTGGGGACGAAAGCTTATCAAACATTAAGGCAAGTATCTTGGCGTGATAATATTTTACGGGTTAGTGCTGGTTCCCCGCAATTAGCATCTGAGTTAAGACTAAGACAACTGGAAATTTTGCAGGAACTTGAAACTCGTTTACCAAAAGGAAATTATAGATTGGAAATTTTTGGCTAACTTAAGCGATTTTTAAAAGTTTAATGAAAACATTTTATAGCTTGTCTTTTATAGTAAAATTTGCTAAAATAAAAAGGTATTAAACTTGTTATTTTTTCTTTTGTTTTAGCCAAATTATGACACTTCGACAATATCTTGTCTGGTTTGCTATTGGTACCTTAATAGCTTGGTTGGGATTTTTTTTGGTATTAACATATTTAAATCCTGAAACAACAGGCCAAACAGGACTTATTTTCTTTTATGCTTCCTTATTCCTTAGTTTAGCTGGAACTATTACTTTATTGGGATTTGGTTGGAGGTACTGGCGACATCGCGATGATATTCTTTTTCGCCATGTTTCTATATCTTTTCGTCAAGGAATATTATTGTCTTTAGCGGTTGTTATTTCTTTGTGGCTGCAGGCTA
Source organism: uncultured Patescibacteria group bacterium (assembly GCA_937929825.1). Lineage (GTDB taxonomy): Bacteria > Patescibacteriota > Patescibacteriia > Veblenbacterales > UBA10138 > UBA10138. The sequence goes on along the minus strand of CALFUV010000004.1, from coordinate 50,567 downwards.
ATAATTTATTGACATGGTGGAATCTTTCTTTATTGGTAGTTGGACTTACTTTGTTGGAATTTTTTTGGTTATCCGTTAGGCGAATACCACCGGCTGTTTAATTTATGTCTTTACACCAAGAATTAGACAAACTTCGCGGTAAAGCATTAACTGACTTGAAACAAATAAAAGATCAAGACAGTTTAATGGCATTACGAATCAAATATCTTGGTCGTAAGGGCGAATTGGCCTCTATTATGGCTTTATTAAAACAAGTAGCAAAGGAAGAAAGGCCGCAGTTGGGTAAATTAGTTAATCAAGTTAAGCGTGAGTTAGAAATCGCTTTTTTGAGAGTATCTAAAACTATTGGTGATAGAAAATCACAAGGAATTGATTTTACTTTACCGGGTATTAAACCGCCAATCGGTCACTTGCATCCGTTAATGAGGGTACAGAGAGAATTAGAAGACTTGTTTCGTTCGATGGGTTTTATGGTATTAGACGGTCCTGAGTTGGAAAGTGAGTATTATAATTTTGAAAGTTTGAATATTCCAATTTGGCATCCAGCACGTGATATGCAAGATACTTTTTATATTAAGGGAGGTAAACCAGATAACCGCTGGTTATTACGTACTCACACCTCAGCTATGCAAGTGAGAGCGTTGGAGAAATATGGCGCACCTTTACGGGCAGTGGTGCCTGGGCGGGTGTTTCGTTATGAAGCTACCGACGCTTCACATGATCATACTTTTTGGCAGCTGGAAGGCTTGGTAGTTGATAAAGATATATCCATAGCTAATTTAATTGGGACCATGAAAGTTTTTCTTTCTGGTATTTTTCAGCGTGAAGTGGAGGTGCGTTTAAGGCCGGGATATTTTCCGTTTGTGGAGCCGGGTTTTGAATTAGATATGAAGTGTTTGGTTTGTAATGGTTTAGGATGTCGGTCTTGTAAACAAAGCGGTTGGATCGAGCTTATTGGTTGTGGATTAGTTCATCCTCGCGTATTGGAATTTGGTGGTCTTAATCCAAAAGAATACAGCGGCTTTGCTTTTGGTCTTGGTTTATCGCGGCTTGTTATGATGCGATATAAAATTGATGATATTAGATTGTTGTTGTCTGGTGATTTAAGATTTTTGGAACAGTTTTAGTTTATGAAAATTTCTTATAACATTCTGAAAAATTTTGTAGAGCCGCCTCATGTGTTTAGCGCTAAGGAGCTAGCTGAGGTGTTAACTATGCATACGGTTGAAGTTGACGAAGCAGTTGATTTAAAGGAAAAATTAAGAGGTGTAGTAGTTGGTGTGGTTACGGCCATAAAACCTCATCCTAAGGCTGATAAACTCAAATTGGCTACAGTTGATATTGGTAAAAAAAATCTGGAAGTTGTTTGTGGGGGTGTTAATTTACAAGAGGGTATGAAGGTGGCTTTGGCCCAAGTTGGCACACAAGTTAGATGGCATGGTGAAACTAATTGGACATCATTAGAGAAAACAACTATTAGAGGAGTGGAATCTGCCGGTATGATTTGTGCGGCTGAAGAATTGGAAATATATGATCCTCAGGCCGTAAAATACGGCATAATGGATTTATCAGATAATGAGGCTGAACCAGGTACACCGCTTTCACAAGCTTTAGGTTTAGATGACATTATCTTAAATATTGATAATAAATCAATTACTCATCGTCCTGATTTATGGGGACATTTTGGTTTAGCTCGTGAACTTTCGGCTATTTGGCAAAAGCCCTTAAAAAATCCTGAAAATATTCCTATACAAAACAGTCGTGATATTAAATTACAGGTAAAAATAGCTGAACCGGATTATTGTCAGCGGTATTTGGGCATAGTGTTGGCCGGTTTAAGGATTTTCCCAAGTCCTCTTTGGCTGCAACGTAAATTATTATCTTTAGGCATGAGACCAATAAATAATATTGTGGATGTTACTAATTATGTTATGTTGGAGTACGGACAACCATTGCATGCTTTTGATTTAGCTAAATTAGTCAGCCCGGAAATTATGGTGCGTTTAGTTAAGCGAGGGGAGAAAATTATCACCATCGATGGAGTGGAACGCAAATTAGACCAGTCTATGTTGGTGATTGCTGATAATAAACAACCGCAAGCCATAGCTGGTGTGATGGGTGGTATAGCCAGTGAAGTTAACGATAATACTGAGGCTGTGATTATTGAATCAGCCACTTTTAATGCCATCAGCACACGTCAAACAGCTAGCCGTTTGGGCTTGCGCACCGAAGCATCAGCTAGATTTGAAAAAGGATTGGATCCAGAGTTGGCTTATTTGGCAATTAGGCGGGCAGTAGAATTGATTTGTCAAATAATGCCTGAAGCTAAAATAGCTAGTCAACTGGTGGATGAGTATCCGCGTGTTGCTAAAAAAATAATCATTGATCTTAATTTGTCTTGGTTAGAGAAAAGATTAGGCTGCCAAATACCTGAGGGAGAAGTGATGAATATTTTGCAAAGATTGGGTTTTGGGGTTGCCGGCAGCAGTCCGAATATAAAAGTAACAGTTCCCAGTTGGCGCGCTGGCGGCGATATTACCAGACCCGAAGATTTGATTGAAGAAGTGGCGCGTATTTACGGCTATCATAAGATCTTGCCTGTTTTACCAAAGTTTGTCATCACCCCGCCACCTAAAGATAAAGAGCAGGAGTTAAGATGGCGGATTCGTGAGTTATTAATAGGTGCGGGTTGGACTGAAACACTGTCTTATTCTTTTGTGAGCGGTGAAAATGAAAAGTTATTGCGTTTGGAGAATCCGGTAGATAAAACAAAACCATATTTACGACAAAATTTAATTTCATCTATGGCTGAACAATTTGAATCAGCCCAAAAAGCTGGTAGAGAAAGTATTAAAATGTTTGAACTGGGAAGAGTATTTTTGCCTTCTAGTGGTAAAATGTTAGCAGCCGGCAATAGTAAAGAATATTTACCAGATCAGCCATGGCATTTATTGCTGGCGATTTATGATAAAAAAGCACCAGTTTTTCGAATTTTAAAAGGTGTTGTTGAATTTATTGAGCAACAAACAGGAACCAGTTTTAAGCCAAAATACGAACAATTAAATGGTGGTTGGCTGGCAGAGATTGAACTTGAGGGAGTGGAGACCATTGACACTGTTAAGTATAATCCACTACCAAAGTTTCCGGCCGTTATCCGAGATTTATCTTTAATAATACCTCAAGGAGTTTTATGGTCTGAAATTTTTGCCGAGATAAGTAAAATTTCACCGTTAATAGAAAATATACAAGTTTTTGATGTATATGAGGAAAGGGGTAGTATATCTTTTAGTATTGTATTTCGATCTGCTGAGCGGACATTGGCATCTTCCGAAGTTGAGGCTGTTATGGATGATATAGTCAAATCTTTACAAGATAAATTTAAAGCTTCTATTCGTTAAAATATTTATGTCAAAAGAAAAAATTAAAAAAACCAAAGGAGGTTACACGGCTGAACAAATAACCGTATTGGAGGGATTGGAGCCGGTACGTAAACGTCCCGGTATGTATATTGGTAATACTGCCAAAGAAGGTTTACATCATCTTATTTGGGAAGTGGTTGATAATTCTATAGACGAAGCTATGGCCGGGTTTGCTCAACAAGTAACAGTTACTTTATTGCCGGGTTCTCAAGTAGTAGTAGCCGATGATGGACGTGGTATTCCAGTGGATATTCATAAGACTACTAAGGTATCCGCCCTAGAAACAGTTTTAACCAAACTCCATGCTGGAGGTAAGTTTGGCGGGGAGGGATATAAAGTTTCAGGCGGTTTACATGGTGTAGGTGTATCAGTAGTCAATGCTCTGTCTACCTATATGAAGGCTGAAGTTAAACGGGACGGTAAATTATGGGTTCAGGAATACAAGCGTGGTAAACCTCAAGGTAAGGTTAAGGCGGTTGCTAGCGCTCGTGGAACAGGTACTACCATTACTTTTGAACCTGATCCAGAAATTTTTTCTACCCTTGATTTTGATTGGAAATATATTCTTGATCATTTACGCCAACAGGCCTATCTGACAAAAGGCGTGCGTTTAGTAGTGCGCGATGAGCGTGTTCGTGGTCAACACCAGCAATACACTTTTTATTTTGAAGGTGGTGTAGCCAGTTATGTACGACATCTTAATCATCATAATGAAGCTAAACATGAAAAAGTATTTTATGTGGCCAAGGAAGTCAATGGTGTCCAAGTGGAAGTGGCAGTTCAGTATGTGGATGATTATTCAGAAACAACTTTCAGTTTTGCCAATAACATTTATACCATGGAAGGTGGTATGCATTTAGTTGGTTTTAAAACCGCCTTAACTCGTACTTTAAATAATTATGCTCGTGCTAAGGGTTTCTTAAAGGAAAAGGATGATAACATTACTGGTGAAGATACGCGTGAGGGTTTGACAGCTGTTGTTTCAGTTAAATTAAAAGATCCTCAGTTTGAGGGTCAAACTAAAGCTAAACTTGGCAACGCTGAAGTTAAACCAATAGTTGATAGTGTGGTTAGCGATGCTTTGACTATATTTTTGGAAGAAAATCCACGTGATGCTGAGGCAATAGTTGGCAAGTGTTTATTAGCTTCACGCGCCCGTTTAGCGGCCAGAGCAGCTCGTGATACTGTTTTAAGAAAAGGTACCTTAGAAGGTTTTGCCTTGCCGGGTAAGTTGGCAGATTGTTCTTCTCGCGATCCTAAAGAAAGTGAGCTTTTTATAGTGGAAGGTGATAGCGCTGGTGGATCTGCTAAACAGGGTCGCGATCGGCGTTTTCAGGCCATTTTACCATTGCGTGGTAAGATTTTGAATGTGGAGAAGGCTCGGCTTGATAAAATGCTTGCCAATAATGAAGTAAAATCATTAATTATTGCCCTAGGCACTAATATAGGTGAACAGTTTCGACTGGAAGATTTGCGTTATGATAGAATTGTGATTATGACCGATGCTGATGTTGACGGTGCTCATATTCGCACCCTTTTACTTACTTTATTTTATCGTCATTTTAAACAAATAATTGAACATGGTCATCTATATATTGCCCAACCGCCGCTTTATCGTGTAGTGCGTGGTAAAGATGTACGTTATGTTTACAGCGATGAAGAGTTAGAAAAGATCAGACAAGAATTTATAAGTACAAAACAAGATCGTAAAGAAGCCAAGAAGCAGAAAAAAGGTCAAAAGGTTAAAGATGAAACAGTTGTAGTTGAAGAAAATTATCAGACTATAGAGAAAAGTTTAACTGAAGGTTTAAGCCTACAGCGTTATAAGGGTTTGGGTGAAATGAACCCGCAGCAATTATGGGAAACTACCATGGATCCCGCCACTAGGCTTATGAAGCAGGTAACTATTGAAGATGCGGCTAAAGCAGATGAAATTTTTGATATTTTAATGGGGTCTGATGTGGCGCCGCGTAAACGTTTTATTCACACCCACGCCAAATCAGTTAAGAATTTGGATATTTAAAGTTTATTTTAAACAAGCGCGGTTGTCTTATCTACAACTCCATTTCCATATAGGCTGCTGTAGCGCCAAGCCAGTTTTTAACTGTTGCTTTGGTTTTAAAACCAAATCTGGCCAGAGCTTTGTTTAACTGCTGGTTTATGCCGTGAAGGGCTATTTTCTTGTAACCGGCTTCTTGGGCTTTTTCCTTAATAATCCTGATTGTTTCAAATGGGTCAAAGTTGCCGGCAATGGATTCAATATAAAGAACCTCAGGTGAGGAGTCGTATTCAGCATGGCTGACCGGGGGCAGGAAAGTATCAGCTGGTCGGGAAGAGAGGTATCCCACAATCCGGCCTTCTTTCCTGACTATCATTTGAAGGCCTCTGGGATTTTGAATTGTTTCCCAAATCTCGTCTGTAGACTGGCGGGCAGCGCCTTCAAACGATTTGTTTTCAATCTCTTCTATTGATTGTCTGATTTGAGATATATCCAGCCCGGCTATTCTGCCGCTTTGCTGGGCGGCGCGGATTGTTTCTGGGGTAAGGGGTTCAGCTCTGGTTAGGCCATCCAAATCAGAGATAATCACAAAGCCGTTTTTATTCTTCTCGCTTTTTTCTTTTTGAAGATGCCTGTTTTCTTGGCCATCCCAGATAACCGCCAACTCTTGGTGATTATAGGTTTCCAAATAATAACGTCCCGGCCTGATTCTATGTGAAGTGTATTCAGCCAGATACCCGCCCACTTTGTCCACTGGCGGCAGTTTTTTAGTTCCCAGGTTATCGTCATCAATATCGTTAGTTGACACTTTGCCAAGATAAGCCCCAGCCATATTGGTTTCCCTGGCGTAATTTTCAAGAAACTTCAGAAGATTGTCGCGAATAGCGTTATTGACGTGAACATCTTTATATCTTTTGTTAATTTCAACATTATCAGCGATTAAAATCGGTTCTCCCAGTTCGTTTTGGGAAACAAAAAGCCAGGTATTGCCAATGGGATCTCTTTCATTCTCGTCAAGAATTTCTGCCACCTGAATACCCTGATCAGCCAGATAATGCATGATTGTGCTTGGGTCATGAGTAGTCAGACCCCCCTCAGGCGGGGTGTTTTTAACCCCCACAGCAATACAGCAGTGAGTATAGTTGCCTTGGAAGAAATCCTTGCGCGGATCACGATCCCAAAGTTTGATGCGAAAACCTTTTTCTCTTGTTTCGCTTAGGCTTTCTCCTGTTTTCAAAACCGTTTCCACTGCTTCTCGCAAATGTCCCATGTGTTCAAAGATATGGTTCCATTCAGCCCAATCCTGGTATTCTTGTTTAGAGCAAAGGTTTTGCAGGCGTTCTTCCAAATTTGCCAGCAAAGTTTTAAGTTCCTCGCCCTTAACCTGACTTAAATCCTTTTTCTTGTTTGTTCCGGAAAGAATATGAATAAGAGGCTGGTATTCTCTTTCAGTCAGTTTAGCCTCAAGCGGTTTTAGAGCCCTCAAAACCGCTCCGGCTCTTTCAGCCAAAAGCTTTTGGTTTCTTTCTCGGGCATTAACCTTAATTTCTGTGGAAACAATAAAATCTTGGGTTTTATCATAATTAAGCCATTTATCCCAAGGAATGCCCAGTTTTTCATATGTTTGTTTGATTTGGGCGTTGTGGCGGGCAACATCTCGGCCCACTTCGCCGGCTTGATGTTCATTGGTTAGGAAATCATCAAACCTGCCTTCAAACACAGACTTTAAAAGTTCGCGGTATAGCTCCCGGGCGTTTTCATAGCCCTTATCTCCATCTTTTATTAACCCCTGCATTATCACGTCGTTGGAAATAAGGTTGGGGAGATAGTCCGCTTTCCATTTTTTAAGGTCTGAGTCTGCTATCTTTTCCGGAGAAATGCCCAGCTCCTGAACAGTGATTTTTAAAAGTTCGCGGGAGGCAGTTTCATTTATTTTGCCGGCTTCTGTTGTTTCCACCACTTGGGCTAAAATATCCAGTTTATTGGCTTTTGTGAAAGCGCTGGTGATTTCAACAAAAGTCCCCAGTTCATGAGGATAGCTTAATTTATTGTCAGCAATGGTTTTGTAAATAAGCGCCAAAGACTGGTTGTTTTCTATAGCTTCCTTGTATACTCTTTTCATTCCTTCAAGATAAGGAATGCCATCTGGCAACTTTTCCTTAACAAGGGCTATGGCTAAATTGCCAAGCGCCAGAAAACGGCCCAAGAAATAGCTGTTTTCCTGCCACCACTTTTCCGGATTTTTCACCTGTTTGTTTTCTGTTTGCTCTTTGTTTATTTCTAGGCTGGTTTGCCGCAAAGCCTGCCAGGGATGATACTGGTCTTTTTGATATTTTAAAAGATCTTTGTCTAAAACAAGGTTGGCAGAAATGTTGTACAAAAGAAAAGCGCCATCTTCTTCAGGCTGGCCTTTGATATATTCATTTATTCTTTTGTATTGAGGATTATTAAAATTCACCTTCCCCAGGTCAGACATTTTAATCAAAAGATAGGCGTAGTCGTCCCACTCATGATTATCTGCTAATTCTTTTAAACCAGTTTGCAGTTGGCAATCATAAATCATCAACTGGGCTGTTTCTTGTTTGTCTTTTAACACTTCAGAAAAAAGGTTGGTTTCTATTGTTTTGTTATTGTTATACTCATCAAGAGCTTTAAAAAATAGCTTATCAGCTGTTTCTTCAGACTGCCTTCTTTTTAGCAACTCACCCCCAAAATGCCATTTTGAGGGCTTTACATCTGTCCCGTAAATAAGCTGGAGATCAGCAGGCAGGAATTCTTTTAATTCCTCTCTTTTTTCTTTTCTTTCTTGAAATCTTGGTATTTGAGGCTTCTCCATCATAAATATATAGCAAGTTAAAAAAGATAATTTATAAAAGTAAAAGTATAGTATATTTGGTTTATTTTAAAAAAAGAAGGTTTTAAGTGGTTTATAAGTGATTTAAATTTAAACAACAGCTATTTGCTTATTAAATTATTAAAATTATGTTTATATATTATAACATAATTTAAAAAATAAGTAAAGAGCACTTAAGAGATTACTTTTTTGTATTTTAGGGAGACAGAGTATAAGGATAATTTTTATTAGACTTTATTTGATTTTTGAAGTTTTATTTTTTGGTTGTGAGTTTGTTTTTGGATATTTTATAACATAACCAAAACAATTTATTTTCTGCTCTATAAAATCAGGTGCCATGAAATAATTTTGGTGGTTATTATAGAGTTGGTATATAATCAGAATTATTAAAAGTAAATAAAATAATTCTTTAAAAAATAAATAATAGGAGAAAAAATGAAAGTATTAATGGTTTATCCGGAATACCCGGACGCGTTTTGGGCATTTAAAACTGCCCTAAAATTCATTGGCCGTAAGGCTAGTATGCCTCCTTTGGGTCTTTTGACAGTAGCGTCAATTTTGCCTAAGGAATGGAGTAAACAGTTGGTTGATTTAAATGTTAGGCCATTGCTTGATGAGCAGATTGCTTGGGCTGATATGGTTTTTGTTAGCGCCATGCTGGTGCAAAGTAAAAGCGCTCAGGAAGTTATAAATCGCTCTAAAGCAGCTGGCAAAAAAGTGGTAGCTGGGGGACCAGTATTTAATAATATGTCACACTTATTTACCAATGTGGATCATTTTATTAAAGGTGAGGCTGAGGTTACTCTGGCGCCTTTTTTAGCAGATCTTGCTGCTGGTACTCCGCAACCAGAATACAGTTCAATAGAAAAGCCGGCGTTAACAAAAACGCCTCTGCCGATGTGGGAGTTAATTGATTTTCGCGATTATGCTTTTATGTTATTGCAGTATTCCCGTGGCTGTCCGTGGAATTGCGATTTTTGCGATATTACTGGTATGTTTGGGCGTGTGCCCAGAGTTAAAAAAACAGAGCAGATGATAGCTGAATTCAATTCTCTTTATATACGCGGTTATCGCGGCACGATTTTCTTAGTAGATGATAATTTCATCGGCAATAAATTGCATGTCAAAAAATTTCTTAAGGAATTTATAATCTGGCAACGTCAGCGTAATTATCCGTTCCAGTTAACCACTGAGGCTAGTGTTGATTTGGCTGATGATGATGATCTTATATTGCTAATGCAGCAGGCTAATTTTTCCAAAGTTTTTTTGGGAATTGAAACTGTAAATAAAGAGAGCTTGTTGGGCTGTCATAAAGATCAAAATGCTAAAAGGGATTTAGTGGCAGTAGTAAAAAAAGTTCAAAGTCATGGCATGCAGGTTTTTGGCGGATTTATTGTGGGTTTGGATAATGATCCGCCTTCAGTCTTTGATCAACTTATCAATTATATTCAAAGTACGGGCATAGTAAATGCCATGGTTGGTTTGCTTCAGGCTGTTCCGGGCACTGATTTATGGAATAGGCTTAAAAATGAAGGAAGATTGCTTGAAGATTCAAGCGGCAATAATACTAGCGCCAAGCTGAATTTTAAACCCCAGATGGACAAAGAACAGCTTATTGCCGGCTATAAGATGATTTTAGACACCATTTATTCTGCCAAGAATTATTATCAGCGCATCTGGACTTTTATAAAAAATTATCAGCCGACAGTTAAAAATCGGATTAAGACCAGCGAAATTATAGCTGTGATTAAGAGTTCTTGGTATATAGGCGTAATTTCTCAAAAGCGTTGGCTTTATTGGTGGTTATTGATAAAAACTTTCTTTACAAAAATAAAAGCAGTTCCCGTGGCCATAGAATTAGCTATTATGGGATTACACTTTGAAAAAGTAACATCTCAAATTTGTAAAGAGTAAAATAATATCATCAAATGATCGGCTCAGCATTAATTAATAATATGCTTTGGGCCGATTTTTAATTTTTATTATGTGATACTTGCCATAATTTAACTTAGCTGGTATTATATATTTGTTAAAACAAAGGCCCACAAAGGCCTTTTAAAAAAGCCTAATTTTAGCAAATTTTTTATGGTAAATACATTAATTTCATATTTTAAGGGGGCTTGGGAAGAGTTGAAAAAAGTTGTTTGGCCTACTAAAAATGAAATAATTCAACATACGCTGATAGTTATAGCTTTATCAGTTTTTTTGGCAGCTTTTTTGGGAGCGGTTGATTTTTTACTTAATTTGGGATTGGAAAAAATATTATTCCTCGGCTAATACTTATTTTTTAAAGTTAATTTTAGAATTATAATACTTATGTCTCGTCAAACAGGGCAACAAGCTAAACGCTGGTATGCTATTCATACATATTCCGGGTATGAGGAGAATGTTGCGCGTAATTTAAAACAACGAATTGAATCCATGGATATGTCGGATAAAATATTCAACGTACTTATTCCAACTGAAAAAAAAATTCGTATCAAGAACGGTAGGCGTCGGGTGATAGAGGAAAAAATATTTCCCGGCTACGTACTGGTGGAAATGATAGTAACTGATGATAGTTGGTATGTAGTGCGTAATACCCCTAATGTTACTGGATTTATTGGCACAGGTACTACTCCTACGCCGATTGATGAATCAGAAATTAAAGAACTTCAAAAGCGTATGGGTATTCAGGAGCCTAAATATCAGATTGATGTTTCGCCCGGCACACCGGTTAAAATTATTGATGGTCCATTTAAGGATTTTGAAGGCAAAGTAGCCGAAGTGGATGAGGCTCGGGGTAAGATTAAGGCACTGGTTTCTATGTTTGGTCGTGAAACTCCGGTAGAGCTTGATAGTTTACAAATTCAGAAATTATAATTTTTATTTTTAATATTTAAATTTTGATTTTTTATTATGCCACCAAAGAAAGTTAAAACAATTATCAAATTACAAATTCCTGGTGGTAAAGCTACACCAGCCCCACCGGTAGGTACAGCTTTAGGTCCACATGGCCTTAATATTGCCGAATTTGTGCAAAAATTTAATGCCGCCACACAGGACAGGCTGGGCGAGGTGACCCCTGTAGAAATGACAGTTTATGAGGACAGAACCTATACTTTTATTCTGAAAACTCCACCGGCGGCTGAATTGTTGAAAAAAGCGGCTAAAATTGAAAAAGGTTCGGGCAAGCCCTTACAGGAGAAAGTTGGCAAGGTGACAAGAGCACAAATTGAAGAGATTGCCAAAATTAAGATGCCTGATCTTAATGCCAATGACTTGGCCGCGGCTATGAAAATTATTGAAGGCACGGCTAGGAATATGGGTATTGTGGTGGAAGGTTAGTAAATTTTAATCAAATAAATTATAATTAAGTAATTAATATTATTTATTAATCTGGTGGGACTTTATAAAAATAAAGGTTAGCACCACCTGAAAGGAATAAATATGGCAATCAGAAGTAAAAAATATCAGGCCGCTGTTAAGTTGATTGAACAAGGCAAGGCCTATAGCCCCAGCGAGGCTATTAAGTTATTAAAACAAATGCCGTCAACTAAATTTGATTCAGCCGTTGAACTTCATGCTAAACTTGGTATAGATGTTAAACAGGTCAATCAACTAGTACGCAGCAGTGTAAGTTTACCTCATGGCACAGGCAAAAAAATAAGAGTAGCGGTTTTTTGCGGCGAGGAAAAAGTAAAAGAAGCCAAAGCCGCCGGTGCTTATATTGCAGGTGGAGAAGAATTAATTAAAGATATACAAGCCAGTAAGAAGTGCGATTTTGATATTGCTATAGCTACACCTGAAATGATGAAACTATTAGCACCAATTGCTAAAATACTTGGCCAGCAAGGATTAATGCCTAATCCAAAAACAGAAACCATAACACCAAATGTGGGTGAGGTGGTAGGTAAATTACTAGCTGGTAAGGTAAGTTATAAAGCTGATGATACCGGTAATGTTCATTTGGTAGTTGGGCGGCTTTCTTTTTCTGATGATAAATTATTAGAAAATATTAATGCTGTTATAGAATCCTTGAAAAAAGCCAGACCAGCGGCTGCTAAAGGAACATATTTTAAAAATATTACCCTAGCTGCTTCTATGAGCCCGTCTATTAAATTGAACATAGTTTAGTTTATGATACTTTCTGACCGAGATATTAAAAAGGCGCTCTCGACGGGAAGAATAAAAATAACACCAGCGCCTGATTTGGCAAAACAATTAGGTTCATGTTCCATTGATTTGCATTTGGGCAGAAACTTTCGGGTTTTTAGGCATTCGCGTTATCCTTATATTGATTTAAAAAGACAAGTGGATATTGATAAGTTAATGGATGAAATAATTATTTCAACTGATGAACCTTTTATTATACAGCCGGGTGATTTTGCCCTTGCCAGTGTAGAGGAAAATTTAGAGTTAGCTGATGATATTTTAGGTAGAATTGAAGGTCGAAGTTCACTGGGTCGTTTAGGAATAATAGTTCACGGCACAGCTTCAATTTTTGATCCCGGCTGGCGTGGTGTGCCAACTATGGAATTAGGTAATTTAGGAGTTATGCCGGTGGCATTGTATCCAGGTATAAGAATATGTGCTTTTACTTTTGAAGAGGTATCGGGACCAGTAGAAGTGCCCTATTATGCTAAGCATAGCAATAAATATTCAGGACAAACTAAGCCATTAGCTTCTAAGTTATCAGAGGAATTAAGCAATCAAGATTAATTATTATGGCATTAAAGAAAAAAATAAAACCGGCAGTAGTAGTTTTTGTGGGGGAAAAACTTGCTGGTAAAGAAGTGGCTGCGCAGTATCTTATTAAGAGACACAATTTTTACGGTTATCATTTTTCCCGTATTATATCGGATATTTTAAATCGTTTACATTTACCAATTAGCCGATCTAATCAAATTAATTTAGTAAGTGCGCTTAGAGAAAGATTTGGCGGAGGAATTTTAGCCCAAGTAATTAAGCAGGATATAATTTCTCACGGTTATAAGAGAGTGGTGATAGATGGTCTGCGTCATCCGGCTGAATATGATTTATTAAAAAAATTGCCTGGATTTTTATTGGTATATTTAACAGCTCCTTTATCATTGCGTTATGAACGAGCTAGACAGCGCAGGGAAAAAGTCGGTGAGAATAAAGTAAGTTTAACTGATTTTAAGCGTGAAGAAAAAGCAGTAACCGAAGTTTATATTAGCAAACTAGGAAGAAGAGCCCAGTTAAAAATTATTAATGACGGCACAATACAAGAATTGTATAATAAAATTGAAAAAGAGTTGGTTAAAAAATATTTATAATAATATGAGGTGTGATATTTTTTATTTAATCTTAAAAATTTAAAAAAGATGATTATTGAATATGAATCAGTATATTAATTAAGAAAATATTAATTCCTCCCCCTAATATTATGAAATTACAAGTTAAAAAACTTGATCCACAGGCTAAGTTGCCGTCTTATGAACATTTAGGAGATGCCGGCCTTGATTTTTACGCTTTAGAAGATTTTGTGGTACCAGCCCGTGGTCGTAGGACAGGTATTCGCACAGGACTGGCTGTGGCTATACCAGATGGTTATGTAGGTCTTTTTTGGGATAAATCAGGTTTAGCAGCTAAACATGGATTAAAGGTAATGGCAGGAGTAATAGATTCTGGTTATAGAGGAGAATTACTATTAACACTTCTTAATACCAGTGATACTGATTATCATTTCAAGCAGGGTGAAAAAGTCATGCAAATGCTTCTTCAAAAAGTGGAAAGAGTTGAAGTAGAGGAAGTTCAAGTTTTATCGGAGACCTCAAGAGGTGAAGGTGGTTTTGGCAGTACGGGTAAATAACAGGCTGATTTTTAGTAGAGTAATTAAATTAATTTTTCACCAGTTTGTAAGGTGGTGAGTAATTTTTTGTTAAGTTGTGATATATTTGATTTAGCGCTATCTTACAGTATAGTACTTATCAATCGTAACTATTATCTATGCAGCAATATCTGAGTCTATTGCAGGAAATATTAGATAAAGGTGAAGTGCGTCAAGATCGTACGGGAATTGGTACAGTTTCTTTGTTTGGTGCTCAAAGGAAATTTGATTTAAGACAAGGTTTTCCTTTAGTTACCACTAAAAAGGTTAATTACCGTAATATAGTGGTGGAATTATTATGGTTTTTACGTGGCGATACTAATATTCAATATTTGGTGCAGAACGGTGTGAATATTTGGAACGAATGGGCTTTTGAGATTTATTTAGAAGAGAATAAGTTATTAGAAAAATTTCCCCGTTATTCTGAAGAATGGCAGTTTGAAATGGCTAAATTTGTAGAGAGAATAAAAAATGATGATGATTTTTCCCAGAGATGGGGTGAGCTTGGACCTGTTTATGGTAAACAGTGGCGTCGTTGGGGTACAAAAGATGGACGGGAAATAGATCAAATCCAACAGATAATAAAGACAATTAAGAATGACCCATATTCCCGTCGTTTGATTGTAAACGGTTGGAATGTAGGAGAGATGCAGGGCCTCATAAAGGCCCGTCATTATGCGCCGCCTTCTTGTCATACTGTTTTTCAGTTTTATGTTTCACAAGAAGGCAGGCTTGATTTACAGCTTTATCAGCGCAGTGCTGATATGGCTTTGGGTGTACCTTATAATATTGCTTCTTATGCCACCCTTTTAACCATAATTGCTCAAGAGACCAATCTTACTCCTGGGATTTTTATTCACACTTTTGGAGATGCTCATATTTACCAAAATCATTTAGAAGGTATAAAAGAACAACTTGATCGTCAACCCTTGCCTTTACCAACATTAAAAATATCATCCAAACCTATGGACGAATTAACACCAGACGATTTTGTGTTGGAAAATTATCAAAGCCATCCCTTTATTAAGTTTCAAATTGCGGTTTAGTAAATAATTTAAAAGATATATTTATATTAATATAGTAGAATAAATAAAGATTATGTATTTTTCTATTATTTCAGCAATTGATGATAAGAGAGGCATTGGTATAAAAGGAGGTTTGCCTTGGAATTTACAAGGTGATATGGAGTATTTTAAAAAGATTACCGTAGGTAGGGGGAATAATGGCATTATTATGGGCCGAACTACTTGGCTTTCTTTACCTGAGAAATTTAGGCCATTGCCGCAAAGAATAAATATAGTTTTAACAGAAAAGTATTTTCAATTACCTAAAGGGGTTTATAAGGCACAATCCATTGATGAGGCTCTTGCAACACTTATCAGCAAGTCTGTAGAGCAAATTTTTGTCATTGGTGGCGGGCAAGTATATAGGCAAGCCATAGTTCATCCCTTGTGTCAAAAATTGTATTTAACAGAAATACAAGGTAATTTTAATTGTGATACTTTTTTCCCCGAGATTCCGGCCCAGTTTATTAAAAAAAGTGAATCCGAGCCAATAACCGAAGGCCATATTACTTATAAGTTTGTGGTTTATGAAAAAAGTTAAAAAAGGTTTTTTTATTGCTATTGAGGGAACAGACGGCTCTGGTAAAGGTACACAATTTAAGTTATTAGTTTCGGCTTTGCGACGTTGTGGTTATAAAGTTTCTAAGTTGGATTTTCCACAATACGGCAAACCATCGGCTTATTATGTGGAGAAATATTTAAACGGTGAATATGGTAAAAATGTTTCACCTTATATTGCTTCTCTTTTTTATGCCCTAGATCGTTATTCCGTTAAGAATAAGCTTCATTTATGGCTTAAACAAGGCAGGATAGTAGTAGCTAATAGATTTACTCTTTCTAACGCGGCTCATCAAGGCGGAAAGATAAAGTCAAGTAGAGAATTAAAGAAATATTGGCAGTGGTTGTTTAATTTGGAATTTAATGTTTTAGGTTTGCCTAAACCAAATCTAACAATATTATTGCATGTACCAGCTGAAATTGCTCAAAAGTTGGTTATTAAAAAGAATATCAGAGGTTACATAAAATCAGGTGTTAAAAAAGATCTTCATGAGGCTGATTTGACACATTTAAAAGCTGCCGAAGAGAGATATTTACAGCTGGCAAGTTTAATTAAAGCCAAAGTTATTAAATGTCTAGAAGCAGGCAGGCTCTTGACACCCAAGGAAATACATCATAAGGTTTGGGATAAAATAGTAATTAAACCAACCATCAAAAAAGTAAATTAAAAAGGAGATAATTATGAAAAAGAAAATATTGGTCATCGGCGCCAGTGGTGTCGTTGGACAGGCTGCCATTGCAGCCGTCCGTCAAGTTTATAGTCACGGAGCTTATATTGTAGCCACTACTACCAGTTATAAGCCAATTCCATTAGCTAACGAGATAATGATAATAAAATTGTCTAGTGAAGTTATTAATGACTCATCATGGTTAGAATCACCATTGTCAAGCGGTCCTTTTGATATAACTTTTTTTACTCCAGCTTATGCTAGTGGTATTGGTAAACCACTTAATGAAGTTACTCTAGATGAGAAAAATGAGGGTTTTAATTATTGTGTTAAGCCCCTCATTCAACTAGACGACGCTGGCGCATTTGGTACCTTAGTAGCTTTTTCAAGTTTTTTGGATTTGCCTTTAGTTTCCAAGGTTTATGGAGCCATGGTATACTCCAAAAAACAATTAGAAGATTTTTGTGCTGCTGATATTTTCCGTCGTCAATTATTTAGGTTAGGCGCTTTTGAATCCAAATTGCTACGAGGTTTAGCCGCTAAAATACTTCTTCATTGGCGAGGTCGAGTTCAACAGATGTGTAAGGAACTATTCAGTAAAAATTTAAATCCTGAACAAAAAAAATTTTCCCAAGCTCTGCTTGAGGAAATAATAGAACAGGAGAAAAAATATTTTGGCTCAACCGAATTAACCACTCCGGAAAAAATTAGAAATGCCGTAGCCCAATGGCTACGAGAAAGAACGCCAGGTTTTTATAATCTGGTAGGAGATGTTTTTTGGATAGAGAGAAAATATTCAGAAAAAATTATTTTTACTCCAATATTGAGTTTGGAGGAAAAAAAATTACTAGAATTACATCGTTGTTTTATGCCGGCCGTCTATTAATTAAATTTTTGCCTAGTACCTTTTTGGGGCTAGGCTTTTTATATGAATTTTTGCTACACTTAACAACATATGGAATTAGAACCTATTATTGGTTTAGAAATACATCTTCAACTAAAGACCAAGAGTAAAATGTTTTGCTCTTGTGATAACAGCGGTGAAAATAAATCACCCAACACTACTGTTTGTCCTATTTGTTTAGGCCACCCGGGTACTTTACCTGTACCAAATGCTGCAGCTATTGAAATAGGGGTAAAAGCAGCCTTGTCTTTAAATTTTAATATAAACTTAAATTCTAAATTTGATCGTAAAAATTATTTTTATCCTGATTTACCCAAGGGTTATCAAATTTCTCAGTATGATGAACCCTTAGCCAGTAATGGTTATTTGGAAATTGAAACATCGGCTGGTTTAAAAAAAATAGATTTAGAACGATTACATTTAGAAGAAGATACAGCTAAATTGATACATCAAAATAAAAAATCATTGATTGATTTTAATCGGGCTGGGATTCCTTTGTTAGAAATAGTTACCACGCCATCAATTAAAACACCGGAAGAAGCCAGAATTTTTTTACAGGAATTAAGGTTAATAATGCGTTATATTGGTGCATCTGATGCTGATATGGAAAAAGGTCATTTACGTTGTGATGCTAACATTTCTCTGCGACCTAAGGGTGATAATAACTTATATTCTAAAACAGAAATTAAGAATTTGAATTCTTTCCGTTCAGTAGAAAAAGCCTTAAAGTATGAAATAAAACGCCAAAGTGAACTTTGGCATAATGGTCAGCCGGTTTCAGTCACCAATACTCGGGGATGGGATGAGTTGAGGGGAGAAACGATTGCTCAAAGAGAAAAAGAAGCTGAGAATGATTATCGTTATTTTCCAGAGCCCGATATCCACTTTTTACGGTTAACTCAAGAACAAGTTGATATGTGGCGTGAAGAGTTACCGGAATTACCAGCCGCTCGTCGTCGACGCTGGCAGTCAAGTTATGATTTAAAACCAGCTGACGCCCGTCTTTTAACTGAAGATAAGCAGTTAGGTGATTATACTGAGCGGGTAATTATTGAATTGGCAGGTGAATTGGATGGCAGTGTTGGAGCTACAGCCAAATTAGCAGTTAATTGGATTGTGAATAAATTAACTGAAGTTTTAGCTGATAAAAAAATAAGTCTGAACGAATTACCGTTTGGGGTTTCTGATTTTGTGCAGTTTTTACTAATGGTGGCGCGACGACAAGTAAATTCCACTAATGCCCAAGTTTTATTGCGTAAAATGGTAGAAAGCGGTCAGCCTCCTTTTGAAATTATAAAAAATGAAGATTTATCACAGCTGGAAAATAGTTTTAATGTTGAAGACGAGGTTGGTAAAGTCATTAATTTACATTTAACTCAGGCTGAGGAATTGCGAAGAGGTAAAACTGTTTTGATAAAATATTTTGTTGGTTTAGTTATGAAAAATACTAAAGGTAAAATTAATCCTGTATTGATAGAGGAAGAAATTAAAAAACAGGCTGGAATTAGTTAATATTAGAATAATTTTTTAAGAAATGTTTAATAATTTTTTCGGCTTGTTGGTAATTATTAACCCATTTAATATTAGACATTTTTTTAAACCAAGTTAATTGTCGTCGTGCATATTGCCAAGTATGGTTTATTATTTTTTGCCTGCATTCAGTTTGTGTAATTTTATTTTTTAAATAATCTATCACTTCACGATAGCCAATTGAATGTAGTAGTGGAGAATGGGGGTATTTTTTTTGTAAAAACTTAACTTCATTTATTAAACCTTGATCAAACATTTTATTAGTACGTTTAACTATTGCTTGGTGTAAAGTATTTTTATTTTTTTTCAAGCCAATAATCAAAGTATTAGGCCGTATATTTTTTTGTTGGCTGCCACGAAAAGATTCACCTGTTGTAATAATATGTTCTAAGGCCCGTATCAAGCGACGTCGGTTAGTTTTATCTATTGATTGCCAAGTGATTAAATCAAGTTTTTTGAGTTTTTTTTGTAAGACAGTTGTGGATAACTTATTAAGCCTTTTTCTAAGACTTAAATTAGCTTTTGTTTTTGGAAATTTATAGTTTTCAACAATAGCTGAAACATATAAACCAGTTCCTCCGGCTAATATTGGTAAAATTTTGGCTGTTGATAACTTTGTGCATAATTTATTGGTATTGTTTTGAAATTGAGCTGCTGAATACTGTTTATTAGGTGATAAAACATCAATAAAAAAGTGTGGGATGCCTGCAACAAAGTAGAGCTGGTCTTTGTTAATCACTTTTTGCCATTTTTTATCTGCTTTTAGCCATTGGCCAGTTGGTTGATTAGTGCCAATTTTTGCATATTTGTATATTTGTTGTGAATCAGCAGAAATTACTGCACCATTAAATTTTTTGGCAAGTTTTATAGCTAAAATAGATTTGCCAGAAGCTGTTTGTCCGATTATAGTTATCATTGGCGGTTTGACAGAATTCATATTGACTGTTATAAATGACAATTAAAAGCATAAATAATCAAAAACAGAAAATCAATTTATTTAAAAATAAAATAAAGGTATTAAAAATGAAGAAAATTAAGGGTAAAATTTTATTTGTTGATGATGTATTTAAAAATCTTCAATATATATTAATAGAAAATAAATTTGAAGTTTATATTGGGGAAAAAGAAGCAGCTTTTCAATGGGCGAGTTCAGGTGTAGATTCACCGGATATAATAATCGGTGAATTTATAAATCAAAGTGAAGCCCTAGAATTTCTACATGAGCTAAAAGTTGTAAATTATTGGGGTTTAATTTATATTTTGGTCCCTCCAGCCATAATGGATGTTCCGTTTATTGAAAGTTGTAGTAAATTGATGAGAAGGGTATCTGTAATAAATAATAATATTGATCCTCTAATTATTTTTTCTTTATTACAGAGAGATTTACAAAAATTTTATAATCCTATATATTTACCTATTAATCTCAATTAGATTTTTTACTGCCAATAACGAATTGGCAGTTTTTATTTTCTGTTGGTAATTTCTTCCAATAGTGAATTTATAAATTTATTTCTTTCAATTAATGTAATTTTTTTGTTACCACGTTGGCGTATAGCTAAATTACCAGATTCTATTTCTTTATTACCAATTACTAAAGCGTAGGGTATTTTCTCTTTTTCTGCTTTACGGATTTTATTACCAATAGTTTCGTTAGCATCGTCCACTTCCACTCTAATCATTTTTTCTCTTAATTCCCCGGCTAATTTTTGACAATAATCAATATGAGTACTGCCAACTGGTAATAATTTAATCTGAATTGGTGATAGCCAAACTGGAAAAGCACCGGCATAATGCTCAATTATGAAACCTATAAATCTTTCATGTGTACTTAAGGGGGCGCGGTGAATACACAAGGGAGTTTTTTCCACTCCGCCCTTATCTATATAAGTTAAGTTAAAGCGTTTAGGTTGAACAAAATCGACCTGATTAGTCGCTAGTGTAAATTCGCGACCAATACTGCTCCAAACCTGTACATCTATTTTAGGCCCGTAAAAAGCGGCTTCGTTTGGTACTTCCTCAAAATTTATGTTGCTATCTTTAAGTACTTGTCTGACCATATTTTCAGTTTGGAGCCAGATTTCTGGTTCGTTCACATATTTTTTGTCAAGTTCAGCTGGATCATGGGTGGAAAAACGCATAATATACTTGGTAATGCCAAAAAGTTTGAAGTAATTAATATACATTTTATTCACCGCTTGAAATTCAGCACTGAATTGTTCCGGTGTGCAGTAAATATGGGCGTCATTCATAGAAAGCATACGCACGCGCATTAAACCAAAAAGTTCACCAGATTTTTCATAGCGATATACTGTGCCATATTCAGCGAGACGTAGAGGTAGGTCGCGATAGCTTCTGGGTTCAGCTAAGTAGACTTGATGATGATGTGGGCAGTTCATAGCTTTAAGATAATAAACTGTTTTTTCATTTTCATCCTCCGTAGTTAGCGGAGGAAACATACTGTCCGCATAATAAGGAAGATGGCCGGAAGTTTTATACATTAATTCTTTGGCAATATGAGGTGTGCGGATAATTTTATAACCAGCTTTGAATTCAGTTTCCTTAGCTAGCTTTTCTAATTCCTCAGTCAGTACTGCGCCAGCAGGTAGCCATAATGGCAGTCCAGGGCCAACGTAATCAGAAAAAGTAAACAGTTTAAGTTCTTTACCTAGTTTGCGATGGTCGCGTTTAGCTGCCTCTGCGCGTTGTTTGAGATAATTATCTAATTCTTTTTTAGTTTCAAAAGCTAAGCCATAGATTCTGGTTAGCATTTTATTTTTTTCATTGCCACGCCAGTAAGCGCCAGCAATTCTATCTAATTGCCAAGATCCTTCAGCAATTTCTGCCATGTTTTCAGTATGCCCGCCGCGGCAAAGATCAGTAAAAGTTCCGCTGGTATAGATGGATAAGGTTTGACCTTCAGAAGACAATTCTTCTATAAGTTCAAGTTTATAAGGATTGTCCCGAAAAATTTTTTGTGCCTCTGTTGATGATATTTCTTCACGTTCAAAATTTTGCCAACTTGGCAACAACTCCAGCATTTTTTTTTGAATCTCAGGTAAATCGGATTCGCTGATTTTAATATCACCAAAATCAAAGTCATAATAAAACCCATCATCTATAGCTGGACCAATAGCACGTTTAGTTTGAGGGTAAAGTTCCAAAACAGCAGCTGCTAATAGATGTGCCAAGGAGTGGCGTTTAACTTCAAGCGAAGAAGGCATATATTTTAGATATTAAATCTAAGATTAATTATAAAATAAAATAACCCAAACGAGATAACCACGTTTGGGCTCCGATATAAATCGGAGGGTTCCACCCAACTTGTCCGATAGATATCGGACCGCTCGCAGATTGTTTGTACCTTTAGTCCCTTAATAAGATGGGGATATCCAAAATATTGGATCTAGCGGTTGGTTGCCGCCACAATCAGGTACAAATTTAAAATACCACTTATTATTTGTTTTATCAATATCATTGTAGTTTTAAGGTAATATGATTTTCCACTGTGGGCACACTTTTTACCCAAAAAGGTGAAAGTTCTACTTTAACATTTTTAACTTCCCGAAAGGCGCTAAAATAGTTTTGTACTTCTTCAGGTGTACGACCAAGCAAATCAGATATGCGGAAAACCAGTTCAGGATCAGTAATAATTACTTGAGCTAAAAATTTAATCCGTAAATAAGCAGTGGTTAAATCTCCAGCCACATCTTCAATACTGATAGCCAGACTTTCCGGTTCCAGATTCAAAATTTTTCTGCCAGACGATAAATTAGTTTGTAGGTTTTTCAGAGCCAGTTCACGTAATTCGTCGGGATTGTAAAAAACAGCTGTTACTTTGACAGTAACTGTATAATTAAATTGGCTGTTTTTTGAGCCAGCCGGTACATCTGATTCAGCTTTGATAATTTCACTTTTGTAAACTACACTCAAATTTCTTTTTTCACTTGGTAGCTGTTCACGAAGATTAGCCAGCGCTTGCGGGATTAAAAGATCAGTCAAGATTTTTCTGGCTTGATCAAGGTCAATGGGTGTAATTTGTGTAGAACCTGCTTTAGGCAAGCGTCGCATAGGTTCTGTTGATTCAGCATATATTAATTCTCTTAAAGTTGGATTTAACCCCGGAATTGTAAAGCGAGTCGGTGCAATAGCGCTGGTTTCACCTGGTTGATCGGCTATCACTTTTATATTTTGTAGTTGGCTATTAGCTGGCACAGTAACTGTTTGGCTTAAACGGAAAAGGACTCCTTGTGGCGAAAGTAGGCGGGTAGTGGCAATAAGTGTTTGTGGTGAATTATTGGTGTTCACCAGCATAACAGTGCCTGAGGCTTTTTCTTCTAGTTCCCCTGAAGGGCTAGCTGGAAAAATCTTACTTTGGGTAAGTTCAGTTTCCATTATTGTGCCGGTAACCTCACCTTCTTCGTTATATTGTTTTAATTCCAAAACTGTTTCCATAGTCATACTATCCTGCACTACTTCCAAGGTAATTACCGCTTTAGCTAGAGCATAATAAAGAATTAGTACAATTAAAGCAATCACCGCTAAACTAAAACTGATAATAATCTTTTTCATTGGTTTGCCGGTGTTTTTTTCAGATAGATGAGAAGAGGTTCTGTTCATAAATTTAGTTGATGTATTTATTATAACAAATTTTAAACCTGTTCGTTAGGCAGACAATTTGGTCCGAGTAAAGAGCGCAATTCTTCTTTTAAATTGGGGTTTAGTTGTACTCTATAATCGGTTGATATTCTTCTTGTTTTGCCAGCATGTTTTAGTTCCATTATTACGATGGTATTGCCCTGGTAACGAGATAATATTTCCTGTGTTAGGCTAATTATTTTGGTGGTAGTATTTTCAGGCAAAGAAATAATCAAATTGTTGTCTGGGTTTATAGGATTTGAGGTACTGAAACCGTTAAAAAATTTTTTTGCTTCTTCGCCAGCGTTACTAGGTGAAGTTAGTTTGTGAACTGATTGAATAATTATTTTTTTATCTCCGTTTTTACGGCTTAATTTACCTTTAACTAATATGATGGAGTCAGTTGTTAATTTGCCGCGCTCTGATCGCAACGTATCAGGAAAAGCAATCATTTCTAAATTACCAGTCAGGTCTTCAAAGCCAATAAACATCATTTCTTCTCCTTTTTTAGTAGTAACAATTTTAATGGAGGTTATTATACCAGCCACAAAAACCGAGGAGTCATTTTTTAAATGATCAATTTCCGATATTGAAGTTACAAGTTCAGATAGTTGCTGGTAATATTGTAAGTAGGGGTGTTCGGTAACATATAAACCTAATAGTTCTTTTTCCCAAGACAATTTTTCTTGTTTATCAACCGGTTGGCCAGCTGGTAATTTTAAAGTTGGTTCTATAACAGCTGATCCTGAAAATAAACTTGTTTGTTGAGCTACTTTGGCTTGTTGGGATTTTTTGGCATAACTCAAAAGAAGATCCATAGCTTGCAATAATTGTTCTCTTTCGGTATGTAAACTATCTAAAGCCCCACATTTAATAAGGCTTTCCAGTGATTTTTTGGTAAATTCGCGTCCCGAGGTTCTGGCCATGAAGTTTGCTAAAGAGGTAAAGGGCCCATTAGTTTTTCTTTCTGTGATGATTGTTTCTACTACTTGTGTGCCTAAGTTTTTTATTGCCGAGAGGCCGAATCTTATACAATTATCATTAACTACGGTAAAAGTAGCTAAACTTTCATTTACATCCGGCGGTAGAACTGTGATATTGAAGCGCTTGCATTCATTAACAGCTTGAGCCACCGTTTCCAAATCTCCAGCTTCAGCCGTCATAAGGGCGGCCATGAATTCTGTAGTGAAGTTAGCCTTAAGATATGCTGTTTGATAAGCGACAATGCCGTAAGAAGCGGCATGAGCTTTATTAAAACCATAGGCGGCAAAAGGTTCAATTAACTCCCATAATTTTTTAGCCTTATCTTCACTTAGACCGTTAACAATACAACCGGAGATAAATTTTTCTTTTTGACGAGCCATTTCTCTGGGAATTTTTTTACCCATGGCTTTTCTGAGTTTGTCTGCCTCTTCCCAAGTATAGCCAGCTAGTTTAATAGCGATCATCAAAACATCATCTTGATAAGTAATGATGCCATAAGAGTCTTTGAGAATATCTTTCAGTCTTGGATCAAGATAGCTTATAGTTTTAGGGTTGTGTTTTCGTTTAATAAATTCAGGTATTGATTCCATAGGACCGGGACGGAATAAGGCCACCATAGCCATTACGTCAGTTATGGAAGAAGGTTTAAGTTCTTTTAAATATCGTGTCATACCTGAACCAGATAACTGAAAAATACCCATAGTTTCACCCTTAGACATAAGATCGTAGGTTTTTTTATCATTTAGGGGTATGTTATCAAGATTAATTTCAATTTGTTTAGTTTTTTTAATTATATTAACGGCGCTGCCTAAAATCGATAGGTTTCTGATACCCAAAAAATCCATTTTTACTAAACCAACATCTTCGCATGACCACATATCGTATTGGGTTATTATATGATTTCCATCAACATCATATTGTAGAGGCACGTAATCAGTTAGAGGAGTAGGGGAGATTACTACCCCGGCGGCATGAATAGAGGCATGCCTAACGCAACCTTCTACTTTTTGGGCCAACAAAAGTAATTCTTTTACTTGAGGATCTGTTTCGGAAAGATTTTTAAGTTCAGGTGATTCCCGTAGAGCCCGTTCTATAGTCATGTGAAAACCTTGACTGCCAAAGGGTATAAGTTTGGCCACTCTGTCACATAAGCCATAAGGCAGACCTAGAGCTCGGCCAACATCACGAACAGCTGCTCTGGCCGCCATGGTGCCAAAAGTGACTATTTGTGCCACTCGATCAACTCCATATTTGGCAGTAACATAGGCAATCACTTCATCACGTCGGTTATCGGCAAAGTCCATATCAATATCAGGAGGGCTTGGTCGATGGGGATTTAAAAATCTTTCAAAAGGTAATTGGTATTTCAAGGGATTGACAGTGGTAATACCAATAAGATAAGAAACCAAAGATCCCGCAGCGCTGCCGCGTGTGGTAGCAATGATTTTTTGAGAACGAGCCCAGTTAACAAAATCAGCCACCACCAAAAAGTAACTGGCATAGCCTTTTTTATTAATAATATCCATTTCATATTCAAGTCGTTCACGCGTTTCTTGATTGACACCACCTGGAAATTGTCTAGCTAATCCTTGTTCGGCTTGTAGTCGGAGATAAGCTTCCGGGGTTTCGCCTTGTGGCGTAGGGAAGCTGGGAAAATACCTTTGTCCAAGAGGTAATTCTACGGCAAGTTGTTGGGCTAGAATATCAGCCTGATCAACAGCATCAGGATAATCTTTTAATTCCTGTCTAATAATATCCTCAGTTTTAAGTGAAGTATCAATTAATCGCATATCAAGTCTTTTTTCATCAGTTACTTTTTTACCGGTTTGAATACAAACCAGTATATCTTGAGCATCTTTATCTTCTGATTCTAAGTAATGGCTATCATTGGTAGCAATTAGCGGTAGGTTGAATTCTTTGCTTAAGCGTCTAAGTTCCTGATTAACCTTGATTTGTTCCTCAAGTTCCGGATGGGATTGTACTTCCAAATAAAAATTATTTTCACCAAACACAGACGAATACCATTGAATAAGATTTTTAACCTGAACTTCATCACCTCGCATGATGGCTTGTGGTATTTCTCCTTTCAAGCAACCGGAGAGAGCCACTAAACCACGGCTGTACATCTCTAAAGCTTGGTGATCAACACGTGGTTTGTAATAAAAACCTTGTAAATGTGCTAGAGTCACCAATTTAATGATATTTTTGTAACCAGTTAAATCTTTGGCTAAAAGAATCAGATGGTAAGATTGGTCATCAATTTTAGCTTGTTTGTCTGTTAAACGTCGTGGGGCAACGTAGGTTTCTACCCCTAAAATCGGTAATATTTCTTGATTCCGACATTCTTTATAAAATTCAATTAAACCATAAACCGCGCCGTGATCAGTAAGTGCTAGTTTGGTAAAGCCCTTGTTTTTGGCATTAGCCACTAAATCCGGAATTTTAGGTAGTCCATCAAGCAGGGAATAGTGAGAATGGACGTGGAGGTGTGTAAAAGCCATTTAATAAAATTTAATAATGGAAATAATAAGGAAGAAGGATGTGTGCTTATATAAGTCAATTGTATCATAATTTAAAAACCGGGTTTATCAAATAAATCCGGTTTTTAAATTGATTATCAAATTAATAATAGATTGTTCACTTTTTTTTATTTTTAATTGATTTTTTAAAAATAAGATAATTGACCAAATCTCGAATGCCGTTGGCTAATATGGAAAGATAGCCAGCTGAATGGTTGAGTTTTTCCCGTGCCAGGTCTACAAAACTGCCAATTTTATTCATAGATTGTTCAACCCCTTCCATTATTTTAACCATTCGTCGGATTATTATGAGAAAATAAACTAAGATCCACCCAATTAAAAAAGCTAAACCAAAAACTGAAACTGCCAAAGAAAGATTAAGTATATCCTTGCTTGTTTCTATCATAGAATATAAGTAATTAATAATCTTTATTAATTATAACACCTTAACTATTGGTTGTGGAGAGGAGTGTGGTAGAATAAAGTTATAGTGAATAATAAATGTCTGATAATTTAACTGATAAACAATTAAAATTAGGGTATTGGTGGATTCTTCACCGAGCCACTTTTCATCGTCTGGCTGTGGTAATAATAGGAGTTATTGCCTTGTCATTTTGTGGTTATGCCTTATGGCAGCTGACTGATTGGTTAACCAGTCGACAAGCTGAAGAAGATGCTCTGAGACAGTTGGTAAGCCAAAATATCAATGTTGATGATTATCGTCGTTCTAGCCGGCCTGTTCCTTTGGAAATAAAGTTAACTACGGCCGTACCTTCTGCCAAGAATTTGTACGATTTGGTGGCAGAAGTTAAAAATCCAAATATGAAGTGGGCTATAACAAATTTATCATTCACCTTTACAGCTGATGGAGTTAATTCTCAAGGGCATGCTTTTTTTCTGCCTATGGAGGAAAAGTATTTGATTAAATTAGGAGTTCCCTTACAAACAAAACCGCAGAAAATTGAGGTAACTTTTGATGGAATTGAATGGCAGAGAATAAGAGATTTATCCGAATTAAATATTCCTTCTTTTGAGATTAGCGAACAGGAAATAGAACATCTAATACCTAATGATTACAATTCGCCAACCGCCACCAAATTAACTTTTAAGTTGAATAATAAAAATAATGATAGTTATTGGCAAGTTAACTTAACAGCCATTTTAAGTCGTTTCGGTAGTATTCAGGCAGTAGCACAAAAATCAATAGTAAATGTTATTAGTCAAAGCCAGAGAGTAGTGGAGTTTTATTGGCCAAATATGGTGATATCAGCTGATAGTGTAATTATTAAGCCTGAAGTTAATGTGCTTGATCCCAGAACAATAAAATGATTATGTGGCAAAGGTTTTTGTCTCTATGGCGAGGTTGGGATATTTTACTATTAGTTTTTACAATTCTTTTATTATTAGTTGGTTTAGCCGAACTTTATTCTAGTTCCATAACCAGACCAGAACTTTCAGCAGCTTTTGACAGACAAATTTTGGCTGTAGCAGTAGGTTTTTGTGGCATGATTGGTATTTCTTTAATTGATTATCGCCTATATAGATCATGGTCCAAAATAATATATGTAGCTGCCCTTGTACTTTTGCTATTAGTATTATTTTTTGGTCAAACACTGCGTGGTACAACAGGCTGGTTACAGTGGGGTGGGGTTAGTTTTCAACCGGTGGAATTAGTTAAATTAGTCTGGATCATTGTTTTGGCAAGTTATTTGTCCCATGTGGGTGCACCCTTGGATGTTAAAAAAACAATTATTGCTTTTTTATTGCTTTTACCTTTATTGGGCCTTATTTTAATGCAGCCTGATTTTGGTTCTGGTTTTATGTTAGTAGTTGTTTTATCAGTTATGCTGGCGGTTATACCTAAGCCGGTTAGTTGGTGGTTGGCCATGACTTTTTTAGTTTTGCTGGTTGTTTTGCTGACCAGTCTTTTTTTGAAAGATTATCAAAAACAAAGATTGGAAATTTTTTTCAATCCTCGACAAGATCCTTTAGGTAGTGGTTATAATGTTACCCAATCAGTTATTGCTATTGGTTCAGGTGGATTATGGGGTAGAGGTTTGGGTGTTGGTACTCAAAGTCAGCTAAAATTTTTACCAGAACAGCACACGGATTTTGTTTTTGCCTCTTTAGCTGAAGAATTAGGCTTAGCTGGCAGTTTGATAATTATTTCATTGTGGATAGGGTTTTTTGGCCGTATTTGGAGATTATTAAGAAGATTAAGAGATGATTTTGGTGTTTTGGTTACAATTGGTATTTTTAGTCTTTTGGCAACGCAAACCTTGCTTAATATTGGAATGAATTTGGGTTTGGCCCCGGTGGTTGGTATTACCTTGCCTTTTATAAGTTACGGAGGATCTTCTTTAGTAGTTAGTTTATTAGCAGTTGGTATTTTACAAAATTTCGTGAAGCAATATGGTTGGCAAGCCCCATCAGATGAAATAAGAAATAAATAAAATTTGACAAAAATAATTATTAGTGCTAAATTTTTAAGTAAATAATATTGTTTTAAATTGATAAATTATACAAGAGGAGTTTGAATTATGCAATCCAGAAAAAAACCACATTATTTATCAGGAGAGGTTTTAAAACTCCTGTCTTATTGTCCTTTGTGTGAATCAAACTATAATCCTTTGCGAGCCAAGGTTTTAGAGGAAAAAGATGAAGCTCATTTATTGCATATACAATGCTCTAATTGTGGTGGCTCGGTAGTGGCATTACTTTTTACTTCAGGTGCCGGACCAACTTCAATCGGTTTGGTTACAGATTTAACAAGTGATGACGTTCTTCGTTTTAAGGATCAAACGACAGTCAAAACAGATGAAGTTATTTCTTTCCATCAATTCTTATTTCCTACCAATTAAATTTTTTAGTTGATATTACATTAGTTGTATATGAGTGTATTATCTGTTAATTTACGAACAGCTTCAGGTAAAGAGGTTAAACATTTACGTCACCAAGGTTTAATACCAGGCGTGGTATATGGTCATGGTATTAGCAATCAATCTATATCAGTTGACGAGAAAGCTTTTAATAAGGTGTATCGCCAAGTTGGAGAAACAACTTTATTTGATTTATCTATTGATAGTCAACCGCCGGTTAAGGTTTTAATACAGGATATACAACGTCATCCGGTAACTGGCATTATTCAGCATGTTGATTTTCATCAAGTACGAATGGATGAGAAGCTTGAGGTAGATATTCCCTTAAAGTATGTAGGCGAATCGCCAGCGGTTAAAGAGCTGGGGGCGATTTTGGTTAGAGCTGTTAATGAAGTTAAAGTTAAGTGTTTACCTAAAGATTTAGTGCATGAAATTACGGTTGATTTGGCCGGCTTAAAGCAGTTTAATGATGTTATAACAGCCGGACAAATTGATTTACCAGCTGGTTTAGAAATTGTTTCTCTTGATGATGATGAGGTTGTAGCTACAGTTACTCAACCGCGCAGTGAATCTGAATTGGCAGAATTGAAAGCCGAAGTAAAAGAAGATGTGGAAGCTGTTAAAGTTGAAGAAAAAGGTAAGATTGAGGAAAAAGGTCCAGCTGAGGCTGATAAGTAATTTTTCTAGATTAAGGTTTGAAGATTAAAATATAAAAAAGCCGAATCTATTTTGGTAAAGAGTCGGCTTTTTATTTTTTAACAGACATAATTATTCCTCTTCGTTTTTATTTAGATTTTTTGTGAATATTGTCTTTTTACCGGCAGTTTGACCCAAGTATAGAGCCCATTGATTATTTTCATTAATAATTAGTGGGCCATGTTCAGTAACTAGAATTACTTCATTTTCGCCATCATTGGTAATAATATTAAAAATTTCAGCATGTATTTTTTCTTTAGATTTATTTATTATTACCCGTAGGGGCAAGTTTTCTTTACTTTGGCAATATTCTTGGGCAATAAATTGCCACTGTTTAATAATGTCTGTTATTTTAAGAAGTGTTTTCATTTTTACCTCTCTTTTTATTATTGTGTTTGCGAAGATATTTTAACAAAAAAATAAAATATCATCATTGTTATCTTGGTGGATAAAATGTGGGTATTTGTAATTAATGATATTATTAGCACACTATAAGCGTCGTTTTTATTTAATTTAGTCCTATTTTGAGTAACCGCTGTTTGCCGGATAAATCAGCTATGATTTCTGTTTGATTTGAAGGCAGATATTTAGAAATAAGAGATTTAAGTAATAATATGGTTGGTGGATGTACTTCCAGTAAAATAAATAATGGTTTAAGTTTTGGGAGTGGTTTTTTTATTTGTGAAAGAAGGGCTTTATAAAATTTCATTCCATCAAATCCACCATCTAAAGCTTGGGTCGGTTCGTATTTTAAGCTTTCATTAATTTCTTCTGTTTTCAAGTATGGTAAATTAGCAATAATTACTGAATTAGGTTGCAATTGTTCCATTATTGGTTCAAGCAAATTACCATGTCTTAAAACTATTTTATTATCAACCCCAAAGCGAATAGCATTTTGATGAGCTATACGCAGAGCTGATTTAGAAATATCTGTAGCCAATATTTTTATCTGCGGTAGTTTACAAGCTAGGCTAATAGCAATACAACCGGAGCCTGTGCCAACATCTATTAGTTTTTTTATTTCTTTATTAGAGTTAATCAGAAGGATGGCTTCCTCTACTAAAATTTCTGTTTCTGGTCGGGGAATTAAAGTGTGAGTATTAACAAAAAATTCTCTGCCATAAAATTCTTTCTTACCTGTTATATAAGCTACTGGGTAGCCCGATAATCTTTGATAAATATATTTTTTAAATTTAATAAATTTCCAAAAATTTAGCTGATTGTTTACTCTAGTCAACAAAGTAGCCCGTGAACATTCGTCAGTAGAAGACAAAATTAACTCAGCATCAAGTTCTGGGGAGTGAGATGTTTTTTTTAAGAGTCGTATGGCCCAAATTAAAGCCTGACCATAGGTCATAATATGTTGCTTTAAGCTATGTTTGCTTGTTTAAGCCTATTAATAATGTCATCTAAGTTGCCATCTAAGATATCTGTTAAATTATGCCATGAATCTTTGGTGCGATGGTCAGTTAATCTGTCTTGAGGATAATTGTAGGTGCGGATTTTTTCCGATCGTTCACCAGTGCCTATTTGTCCACGACGTGCGGAGTCTCTTTCTTGGCGAAGTTTTTCTTGCTGCAGGGCGTAAAGTCTAGAGCGGAGAACAGCCAAAGCCTTTTCTTTGTTTTGTTTTTGTGAGCGTTCATCTTGGCAAATAACTGTCAGTCCAGTTGGTAAGTGGACAATACGTATAGCTGAATAAGTTGTATTTACACTTTGGCCACCATGACCAGAGGAGGTGGTAGCTTCAATTTTCAATTCTTCCGGTTTAAGTTCAATATCTACCTCTTCGGCTTCAGGTAAAACTGCTACCGTAGCAGTTGAAGTATGCACCCGACCATTTTTTTCCGTTACTGGTACCCTTTGTACCCGGTGAACACCGCTTTCGTATTTTAAATTGGAATAAACTTTTTGGCCGGTGATTTCAAAGATAATTTCCTTATAGCCGCCTAAAGTGTTTCGGTTTTCTGATAACACTTGTACATGCCAGCCCTTACGTTCAGCAAAGCGGGCATACATGCGATAGAGATCAGCCGCAAACAAGGCTGCTTCATCGCCACCAGTACCGGCGCGAATTTCAATGATGGTGTTTTTATTATCCAAGGGGTTTGACGGCTCAAGTAATTCACTCAACTCATATTGGATTTTAGCTAAATTATTATTCAGATTAATTAACTCTTCAGACATT
The DNA here is from genome assembly GCA_937929825.1 of uncultured Patescibacteria group bacterium. GTDB lineage: Bacteria > Patescibacteriota > Patescibacteriia > Veblenbacterales > UBA10138 > UBA10138. The sequence goes on along the minus strand of CALFUV010000004.1, from coordinate 17,837 downwards.
AATTTTTGTAAGTCGGTTTCTTTTTCTGTACGCAAAGAATGGTTAAGCTCTTTTATTTGTTGTTCAAGTTTTTCAGCTTGCTCGGCTAATTCTATAGCAGCCCGGATTTCTCCATAACTTTTGTTTAAGTACCTTATTTTTTCAGCATTGGAAAAAATTTCTGGATTCTGAAGTTTTGTTTCCAGTTCAGCCGCTTGTTTTCGCAGTATTTTTAATTTATCACCTAAGTTCATATGTGATTATTTTATCACCATAATCAAAAACCCGCTCGGTATTCATATACAAACTTTGAGTCGGGTTTGTTTAAAAATAAATTTACTTGTCAGTTTTTTTAGCCTTAAGTTTTCGTCCAGTAGCGGAGTGGCTTTTTTCCGCTCGCTTACGAAAGCGTTCTACCCGTCCGGCTGAATCCATCAGTTTTTGTTTACCGGTAAAGAATGGATGACAAGTTGAACATATTTCCACACTCATTTGTTCAACAGTTGAGCCGATAGTAAAACTATTGCCACAAGCACAAACGACTTTGGCTTTAGGATAATAAGTAGGGTGAATATCTTTTTTCATAATGGAAATAGTTTATCATATTCTTAAAATATTGACAAGAGATATTAAATGGGGTATATTTATTGATTAAAAATAAAATAAATAATAAATAGTTCATTAAAAAAGGTAGTTCATTAAAAAAGGAGTAAGTTATGGAAGTCTTATTAAAAATAGCTGTTTTAGTTTTATTTTTGGCAACCTGGGTATATCGCTGTTGGTTATGGGGTCAACTTGAAGAAGATAACGGAGTAGAATACGAATCCCTTATTCCTGATGCCAGTATTATATTGTATCAAATTAGCGGGTTAGCAAAGTTTTTGGTAATTATTTTTTCAGTAATAGTTTTTATTATTTTCCCCATAAATTATTTTGCCTTGGTAAGCGGTGTTATTTTGTTTTTTATGGGTTTTATTTTAGTAGTTTGGGGGAGAATAACTATTGGGCGTTCATGGGCAGGTTTTGCCGAAAAAACAAAAAGTCCCGAGCCGTTAGTTGTAAACGGACCTTATTATTTGTGCCGTAATCCTATTTATGTAGGATTAGCTATAGAATGGTTTGGTATGTTGATTACTTATACTTGGCCTTTTTTAACCGAACCAATTTTTTTGGTTTTATTTTTTGTGATCCTCATAAAATCGGCTTATATTTATCATCAAGTGATATTAGCTGAGGAAAAATTTTTATTAAGTCGTTTTGGTGATGATTATAAAAAATATATAGCCAGCACCCCACGCTATTTGCCATTAGGTCGATTAATTTTAGTAAAAATATCATTTTATAGACACCCCCTCTGCCTGAATAATTTCAACAGGCCGGGGGTTTTCTTTTATCCCTTGTCAAGAAAGAATGAATCGTTTATAATGTTCTCACTAATTAATCATACTGTTTTGGGGCTTATACCTTGGTCTGATAATATCAGACTTCCTTAGCCTAAAAACCAATACAGTAGCAGGCGAGGGCTATAGCTCATTCGCGTAAAGGAGATAATTTTTTTATGCCAGAAATCCCATCATTAGTAGAAATGCTTAAAGCCGGTGTGCACTTTGGTCATCAGACTTCAAAGTGGCACCCGCGCATGAGGCAGTATATTTATACATCAAGACAGGGCATTCATATACTTGATTTGGAAAAGACGGTTGTGGAGCTTAATCGCGCTCTGGTTTTTATTAAGGAATTGACTGCAGCTGGCGGGCAGATTTTGTTTACTGGTTTAAAAAAACAAGCTGATGAAGTTATACGTCAAGCCGCCTTAGATACTGGTATGCCTTATATAGTAGAGCGGTGGTTGGGTGGTGTTTTTACTAATTGGGGTGTAATTAGTAAACTTATTCAGCGTTTGGATAAACTGGAAGCAGAAAAGAACAGAGGTGTTTGGAATCAGTATACCAAAAAAGAGCAGTTAGAATTGCAAAAGGATTTAGATCGTTTAATGTTGACGGTTGGCGGCATTCGTACACTTACTAAGTTGCCGGAAGCTGTTTTTATAGTTGGTGTTAGGGAGGGTAAAAACGCTATTCGTGAGGCTAACAAAGTTAATGTGCCGGTGATAGGTATTGTAGATACTGACACCAATCCGAAAATGATCCAGTATGTTATTCCCGGAAATGACGATGCCCTACGCTCAATTAAGCTGGTGGTTGATTTGGTGGTTCAAGCTATTAGAGAGGGTAAAAAAGAATCAAGCAATCATGAAAGACAAAGTAAATAATTATTATTTTTTACAATATGAGTGATTTAAAAGAAGTGCAAAAACTTAGAGAACAAACAGGCGCGGGTATGATGGCGGCCAAAAAAGCTTTAGAAGAGGCTGGAGGTAATTTTGATAAGGCGGTTGATTTACTGCGACAGCGTGGTGTAAAAGTGGCAGCCGCCAAAGGAGAGAGAGCTACTGGACAAGGTTTGGTAGAAGCTTATATTCATACTGGAGGTCGTTTGGGTGTATTGGTGGAGGTGGCTTGTGAAACTGATTTCGTAGCTAGAACGGATAAGTTTAAGGAACTAGCTCATGATATAGCTATGCAAATTGCCGCCGCGAACCCTCTTTATTTAGATCCATCACAAATTCCGGCAGAAATTATCGCTCGTGAAAAAAGTGTCTATCGCGAACAATTAGCATCTGAGGGCAAAAGCGGAGATATAGCGGAAAAAATAATAGAAGGTAAGCTTAATAAATATTACCAAGAAGTTTGTTTATTATTACAACCATTTTTTAAAAATGATAAACAGACAGTTGGTGATGTTATTGCTGAAGCCGTGGCTACTATAGGTGAAAATATTAAAGTAAAAAGATTTGCCAGATTCGTTCTTGGAGGATAAGGAATAAGATTTGATATTAAAATAAGCCGTCTTATACTACAAAGCTGTTTTTTGTTGGTTTATTTTTAATGTCATGATAAAATTAATTAAGTTATGTCAACATTTAAATATCAACGTGTGTTAATTAAGCTTTCAGGCGAAGCTTTTAGTAGCAAATCAGGTGGTATTCAGAAGAGATATTTAAGTATGATAATTGAGGAGTTAAGGAAATTAAGAAAGCTAAAAATAGAAACAGCGGTAGTGGTGGGTGGCGGTAATATTTGGCGAAGGCGTACGCATGGTCAAGGATTAGGTGATATCACGGCTGATTATATAGGTTTGTTGGCCACGGTTATGAATGGTTTAGCATTGCGGGAGGCTTTACAAAAAAAGAAACTATCAGCAGTTTTACAATCACCAATAGCTTATGATTTGCCAGGTGTTCAAGTGCTAGATACAGTCGCTGCCCGCGGCAGTTTACGACGAGGAGAAATTGTTATTTTTGCCGGTGGAACAGGTAAGCCCTTTTTTACTACCGATACAGCGGCGGTGCTGCGGGCACGTGATATACATGCTCAAGTAATAATTAAGTGTGGACCAGCTGATGGGGTTTATTCAAAAGATCCTAAGCGTAGTTCCAATGCCGTAAAGTATCAGGATATTTCCTTATCGCAAGCTATTCGGGAAAAATTAGGTATAATGGATAAATCGGCTTTTGCTTTTTGTTTAAAATATAAAATACCGGTGGTAGTTTGTCGCTGGCAAAAAAATGCTTTAGTAAGGGTGATTTTTGGTAAATCAATTGGTACATTTATTAAACCTTATTAAAATTGTGAATATTTATTAATTTTGGCTTAAATAAGCCAAGATATAATTTTTATCTTTCCACAATTTATCCCAAGATATAATTATTGACCTAAATAATAATTCACTATATTATTATCATTACCGTTACTTAGCTTAGCTAGGTTGGTAATATTCCACAGCGGAATTGATTACGCCGGACTTCCGGAGAAACGGTGAGTTACTCCAAGTTTGGAGAAAAAATCAGTTTACGATGTGTGGATATAATAAAAGCTGATTGCACGATTTTCGTGCCACTCCTTGTTAAAGGCTGTACCTTCGGTACAAAAAATACTATATTCTTCAACAGGAGAAAAATCAATCAGCAAAGTTCGCAAAATAAGTAAATAAAACTTAACAGACTCATTTTTTCTTTCCTTGCGGTATGGCCGCTAAGGCTCCCAGGATTTTTGGGAAATAAGCCAACATTGGTTAAAAAAGAAAAAACACGCAACCGTGTAGCGAACAAATGGCAAGGTACACATAAAAGTACCATCTAAAAACCATTTTGCGGTTAGCAAAATTAGTAGTCTGTTTTTAAAAAGTTTTAATTTACGGAATTAGGTCTTTGCGTTAAGCAAAGACCTTTCTTTTTACAGCTTGATAAAAATGTTTAAAAAATTCTTAATGTCTTCAGAAGAAGTAAATAAGGCTATCTTTATATCTAGAGAGCTTATTTTTTTATTAGCAAAGATGAGTTATACTTAATACGTACTAATTAGCTTAAATTTTTATGCTCCCAAATATCTCAACAAACCCCAAAACAAATAAGCAAATTAATATAGCTATTAATGGCTTTGGACGCATTGGCCGAGCGGCTTTTAAAATTGCTCTTACTAAACCAAATTTAAGAGTCATAGCTATTAATGATTTAGTAGCGCCGCGGGTATTGGCGCATTTACTGCGCTATGATACTGTGTATGGTTTATACGATAAAAAAGTATCAGCTGACAGCAAAAATTTAATTGTAGAAGGGAAAAAGTATCCGGTGTTGGCTGAAAAAGAACCAGCACGTTTGCCTTGGAAAAAAATGGGTGTAGAAGTAGTATTGGAGTGCACTGGCAGGTTTACTAAAAAAAATGACGCGATTTGGCACCTTAAAGCCGGTGCGCGGCGGGTTATATTGTCTGCGCCGGCTAAGGGTGGAGGAGTGCCAACTTATGTTTTAGGAGTTAATGCTGGAGATAAACAAAAAATTAATGATAGCATATTTTCCAATGCTTCTTGTACAACTAATTGTATTTCGCCTATTGCTCAAGTAATGGTATCAGCTTTTGGTGTAGAGAAAGCTATGATGACTACTATTCATAGTTATACAGCAGATCAAAATTTAGTTGACGGACCGCATAAAGATTTACGTCGCGCCCGAGCTGCTTCTCAGAATATTGTGCCTACAACAACCGGCGCTGCCATAGCTACTACTGAAACTATCCCACAGTTAAAAGGATTGTTTGATGGATTATCTATTCGTGTACCGACACCTTGTGGTTCATTGTCAGATTTTACATTTGTTTTGAAACGCAAAAAAGTAACTAAAGCTCAAGTTAATAACGCCTTACGCACAGCAGCTAAAAGTTCCCGGTACCGCGGTATTTTGCAAGTTACCAGTGAACCTATAGTTTCCTCCGATATTATAGGTAATTCTGCTTCGGCTATTGCTGATCTTTCCTTGACTCAAGTGGTGGGTGGTAATATGGTAAAAGTTATTGCTTGGTACGACAACGAATGGGGTTATGCTAACCGTTTGGTAGAAATAGCTGCCAGCTTAGTTTAAATTATTTAATTTTGTTTGTTTCAAACTGGAGTTTTTTAAAAACTCGTATTTTAACCTATCTTGGCTTATAATTATAAGGTATGATTTTTAAATCAATTGCCACAGCTAAAAATTTACACGGCAAAACAGCCTTAGTCAGGATTGATACCAATGTTCCTTTATTAGGTAAAAAGGTCTTAGATGATTCACGTCTTAAGGAGGCGGTGTCGACTATTCGGTTTTTAGAAAAAAGAGGAGCAAAAATTATTTTACTAGGTCATTTAGGTAGACCAAAAGGCAAGTTTAAATCAAAATTATCCCTTAAACCAATTGGCTATGCTTTAGGAAAATTACTGCGTCAGCCTGTGAGGGTTATGCCGTTATCTTCTTCAGCTGAGGTCATTAAACAAGCGACTGCCCAAGGCTTAGTACTTTTGGAAAATATTCGTTTTGATAAGGGTGAGGATATAAATAGTTCTGATTTAGCTAAACGTTTAGCTGGTTTGGGGCAAATTTACGTTAATGAAGCTTTTTCTTGCTCTCATCGTCAGGCAGCTTCAATAGTAGCCTTACCTTCTAAATTATCTTCTTTTGCCGGTTTGGGTTTGGTTCATGAAGTGGAGGCTTTAGAAAAAGTTAGACGTAGTGGTCGAAAACCAGTACTAGCCATAATTGGTGGTGCTAAAATTAGTGATAAATTACCAGTAATTGCCAAGCTTTTACCCCGTTTAAAAGCGGTTTTAGTGGGTGGCGGTGTGGCTAATAATTTTTTAAAAGCTAAGGGTTATAAAATAGGCCGGTCTTTATACAGTCAAGCTGAAGTGAAAATTGCCAAAAGTCTATTGAGACGCGCTGGTAAAAAAATAATTTTACCGGTCGATGTTTTGGTTGATCAACCAAAAACTAAGCAAGCTGAAGCTTGGTTAAAAAAAGTTAATGCAATTTCTTTTAATGATAAAATAGTTGATATTGGCATTGAAAGTTGCATTATTTTTTCTAATTATTTGAAAAAAGCTGGAACAATTTTTTGGAGCGGTCCCTTGGGATTGGTAGAGGAACCTAATTGGCGGCATGCTACACTGGCTATTGGACGTTTGGTTTCAGCCTTAGCTCGCCGTCGTGTTTATGTAGTAGTAGGCGGTGGTGATACAACCAGTTTTTTCTATCAACATAGTTTAAGCGCTGATTATTTTTCAACCGGCGGCAGCGCGATGTTAGCTTTTTTGGCTGGTGAAAAATTACCCGGCTTAGCCGCTTTGGGTTATTATCAGAAAAAATAATTATTTTATATGAAAAAAGATATAATTAGTGATTTACAAGCTAGAGAAATATTAGATTCACGAGGCGATCCTACGATTGAAGTTACTGTTTTAACTGAAGGTGGTTTGATTGGTACTGCTTCTGTGCCTTCAGGGGCATCCACCGGTATTCATGAAGCTTTTGAACTAAGAGATGGAGACAAAAGTCGCTATGACGGCAAGGGTGTTTTACGGGCCATTGGTCATGTTAATAAAGAGTTAAGACAGGTTTTGCGAGGCGTATCCGTGATTGATCAGCAAAGAGTGGATACTATAATGACCGAGGTGGACGGTACCAGCAATAAGCATAATTTAGGAGCAAATGCCATTTTAGGAGTTTCTTTGGCTGTAGCTCGAGCCGGCGCGATTGTCTCAGGATTGCCTTTGTATAAACATATAAAAAATATTTTTAAATTGAACGCAAAAGATAATATGATGCCCGTCCCAATGATGAATATTCTTAATGGGGGTGTGCATGCTGATAATAATTTAGCAGTACAGGAATTTATGATAGTTCCAGAGTTCAGGCGAGGTCAGTCAGCAGATATAGCCGAAAGTATTAGAGTGGGGGCGGAAGTTTTTCATGCGCTTGGTAGAGTTTTGAAAAGCAGTAAACTTGAGACCAGTGTTGGTAATGAAGGAGGTTATGCCCCCCAACTTGATTCAAGCGAGCAGGCGATTAATTATTTACTGGAAGCAATTAGTAGAGCTGGTTATAAAGCCGGTCGGGAGGTTAATTTAGCATTAGATGTGGCCGCTTCAGAATTTTTTCAGCAAGGACATTATGAATATGAAGGGCAAACTAATTCTTCAGAACAAATGATTGATTTATATGAAAAATGGCTTAAAGAATATCCCATAGTCTCTTTAGAGGACGGTTTGGCACAAGATGATTGGCAGGGCTGGATAGAGATGAATAAACGTTTGGGTAAAAAAGTAATTTTGGTGGGTGACGATTTATTTGTTACCAATTTTCAACGTTTGCAATTAGGATTGCAATTTAGGGCAGCTAATGCCATTTTAATTAAACCCAATCAGGTCGGCACGTTAACAGAAACGATCTCTACCGTGGAACAGGCTAAGAAAGCGGATTATAAAATTATTGTTTCGCATCGCTCGGGCGAAACTATGGACACCTTCATTGCTGATTTAGCAGTGGCTGTAGGGGCGGAATACATTAAAAGCGGACCAACTTCTAGAGGTGAAAGGGTAGCTAAATATAATAGGTTAATGGAAATTGAAACTGAAATTAAATCGGTAAAAATTGGCTAAGCTGACATTTTTAAAGTATAATTTCAACAACAAGCTGAATTAGCCCTAGTTTTTATCTAGTTTAAATTATGGATAAAAAAAATACTAATACTAAATACCATCCCGTAGTTTTAGCAATTTTAGATGGTTGGGGAGTAAATCTACATGGCGGCGAAGATAGTGATGCTACTGTAATAGCACGCACACCTTTTCTTAAAGAGATTAGCGGAAAATATCCCCGTGCCCTACTTAAGGCTTCAGGTGAGGCAGTGGGGTTACCAAAGGGTCAGGTTGGTAATTCAGAGGCTGGACACTTAAATCTTGGAGCTGGCCGTATTGTAGATCAGGACGCAGTGATTATTAGTAAAAGCATTCGTGACGGAACTTTTTTCAAAAATCAGACTTTTCGTACAGCTATTGAGCATGTTAAGTCGGAAAAATCAAACCTACATTTAATGGGATTGTTATCAAATTACAATAGCGGACATTCATCACCTGATCACTTTATGGCTTTATTAAAACTAATACAGTTACACCGTTTAAAGAGAGTGTATTTACATTTTTTTACTGATGGGCGTGATTCAGCTCGTTATGATGCCATAAAATTTATAGGTGAAGTAAAGAAAAGATTGAAGAATGGTGAAGTGATAGCTTCTATTTGCGGACGTTTATATGCTATGGATAGAAAAAAAGAATGGTCCCGCACTGCTTTAACTTATGATTTATTAACGCGAGGACGTGGCCGAGCTGAGATATCAGCTGAAGCAGCTATTAGGCACGCTTATAATCGAGGAGAGAGTGATGAATTTATTAGTCCTGCCATAATTACTGATAAACGCGGTATGCCCAAGGGGGTTATTCGTGATAATGATGCAGTAATATTTTTTAATTTAAGATCAGACAGAGCTAGGCAATTAGCTAAGCCTTTTGTGCAAATTGATTTTGAAAAAGTTAATAAGGGTGCTTTTAAACGCTGGAAGGTTTTAAAAAATTTATGCTTTGTAGCTTTGACTGATTTTGGTCCAGATTTGGATCACATACTAACAGCTTATCCTAGTCGTGATATTAGAAATAGTTTACCTTTTGCGCTTAGGGGATTAAGACAGCTTTATATAGCAGAAAGCGAAAAGTTTGCTCATATAACTTTCTTTTTTAATGGTGGTTATGATCATCCGGTAGCCGGCGAAGATAGAGTATCAGTCCCGTCTCCAAAAGTTGATTCCTATGACGCCACTCCGGAGATGTCAGCCGATAAAATAACCAGTTACGTAGTGCGGGTGCTTAAAGCCAAAAAATATGATTTTATTGCCGTTAATTTTGCAAATCCAGATATGGTTGGTCATACCGGTAATTTAGAGGCCGGTATTTTGGCTATGGAAGCAGTAGATAGAGCTTTGAATACCATAGCCGGACAAATAAGAAAATTGCATGGTACTATGTTTATTACTGCTGACCATGGGAATGTTGAGGAATTTATAAATCGTGATACAGGGGAAGTTGATACTGAGCATTCTAACAATCCAGTGCCATTCATACTTTATAATACAGCTTATCGTGGCAAATCATTTCGTCATCGTCGTGGTGTGCTAGGCGATGTAGCACCAACCATACTTGATTATTTGGGTAAAGATAAACCAAAGGAAATGAAACGCCATAGTTTGTTATAAAAGTATGTTTCAGCAAAGACCAAAGCCGGTGGTACTTGTGATATTAGACGGCTGGGGGGTAGCGCCGCCCTCCCGGGCTAATGCTATTAATTTAGCTCAAACACCTGTTTGGCATCGTTTAATAGTTACTTATCCGACCCTTATCCTACAAGCCTCAGGTGAGGCAGTTGGTTTGCCGTGGGGAGAAATAGGCAACAGTGAAGTTGGCCATTTGACACTGGGAGCCGGCACTATTTTATTTCAGGAATTACCTCGCATCACCAACTCCATAGTAGATAAAACCTTTTTTTCAAATTCTGTTTTGACGGAGGCTATGTTTGTTGCCCAAAAAAGAAGTAGTAGTTTGCATCTTATGGGTTTGGCTAGTCCTGGCGGTGTTCATAGCTCAATTGATCATTTATATGCACTATTGGAATTGGCTAAGTATTCTGGACTTAAAGATGTTTATGTACATGCTTTTCTTGATGGACGTGATACTCCATTTGATTCTGCTAAATTATATTTGGAGGAATTATCTAGTAAAATAAAAAAAATAGGTGTAGGTAAAATTGCCACGATTATGGGTCGGTATTACGCTATGGACAGGGATAATCATTGGGATAGAATTCAGGCAGCTTATGATTGTTTAGTGGAAGGAAAGGGTAAGCCAGTAGTGTCAGCTATTCGTGGTTTAACTGCTTCTTATGAAGCCAAGGTTTTTGATGAACAAGTTGTACCAACAGTAATTATTGAAAGTGGTAAACCGGTAGCTACAATTAAAGATAATGACGTGGTGATTTTTTTTAATTTCCGGGCAGACAGAGCGCGACAATTGACACAGGCTTTTGTTTTACCTAGTTTTGAAAAATTTCCCCGACACACCCTAAATAAACTTCATTTTGTAACCATGACAGAATATGAGAAAAATATGCCGGTAGAGGTAGCTTTTCCTCCTCAGGTGATTGAATATCCGTTAGCTAGAATAATTTCGGAAGCTGGATTTAAACAACTTCATTTAGCTGAAACAGAAAAATATGCTCATGTGACTTATTTTTTTAATGGTGGAAGGGAACAAGCTTATGAAGGTGAGGATCATATTTTGATACCCTCGCCAGTTGTGTCATCTTATGATATTAAACCGGAAATGTCAGCTCGCGGTATAACCGATAGATTTTTACAAGAGATCAGAACTGGTAAATATGATTTTTATGTAATAAATTTTGCTAATGCCGATATGGTGGGACATACTGGCAATTTACCAGCAACGGTAAAAGCTATAAATATATTAGATGAATGTATAGGTGAGGTAGTTGCTGGTACACTGGAATATGGTGGGGCAGTTATAGTAACAGCAGATCATGGCAATGCTGAGTGTATTATTGATATACAGACAGGGACTATTAATAAAGAGCATACTAATAATCCCGTGCCCTGTATTATTGTGGCTCGGGAATTGGAAGATAAGGCTGGAACTGGTCAATTAGTGACTGATGATCTTTCTAAATTGACACCGGCAGGAGTATTGGCTGATGTAGCGCCAACTATTCTTAAAATAATGGGTTTGCCAAAACCAAGGACTATGACCGGTCACAGTCTATTATAATTACAATAAGTATAAGAAAGTAAAGTAAGCAGTAGAATTTATATTAGCATACCAATATAGATAAATTATTTAATTTTAGGCTGGAAACTTTTATGCCCGAATTACCAGAAGTGGAAACAATTAAACGTGATTTAGCTTCTGTGTTAGTAAATCAACGAATAAATTATTTTAAGGTTAATAAACCTAAATTATTGAGGAATAAATTAATATTTTTTAATCACTATCTACTTGGCGCAAAAATTTTGTCTGTTAAACGACGGGCTAAACTTTTATTAATTGAGTTGTCTAGCGGGTATTATCTTATTATTCATTTAAAGATGACTGGGCAGTTAGTTTGGCGTGGTCGAGCTGGTGGTGTTAAAAGCGGTGGTCATCCCATTGTTGGAGTTAGTAAGGTGCCTAATAAATATACTTATATTACATTGGGTTTATTAAACGGTTCTAAACTTTTTTATAATGATGTCAGGCAGTTTGGTTATTGGCAGTTAGTTAATCAGCAGGAAATAGAATTATGGTTATCAAAATATGGACCGGAGCCTTTAAGTAGTAGTTTTACCCTAAGCAGGTTTATAAAAATTTTAAAGAAGCGTAGTCGCTCCAAGATAAAATCAGTATTGCTTGATCAAAAAGTGGTAGCCGGTTTGGGTAATATTTATGTAGATGAGAGTTTATTTTTAGCAAGAATTAAACCAGACCGGCAGGTAGCTGAATTAAAACTTCAACAGCTAAGAAATTTACATAGGTCTATTAAACAAGTATTAAGACGAGCAATTATGGCACGTGGTACTTCTTTTAGCAATTATGTGGATGCTTTGGGTAAGAATGGTTCATATTGGCAGAATCGTTATGTATATGGTCGAACAGATGAACCCTGTCGACGCTGTGGTCGGGCTATAAATAAAACAATTATTGCCGGAAGAGGTACTCATTATTGTGCACAATGTCAGTTTTAGAGTTAAAATAAAGTAGATGTGCTTAGGCTTAGATAGGCAAATTTATGAAATAATAGTTTCTTTGATTGCCAAATCAATTTATTGGCAAGCCTTAGCTGTTATAGCGGCCTCAGGTTTAATTTGGTTACTGGTTATTTGGTTATTGCTTAGCATATTGTTAGATCAACAATCTAAACCTGTGGGATTGCTGTCTGTTTTTTGGGGTGTTTTGACTGCCTATATTTTTAATGCTTTAGTTTCTGTGTGGTTATGGCGGCCTCGTCCTTTTTTTACTCTTGATTTACCTTCTTTAATTGATGTGGGGGCACAAACTAAATCTTTTCCTTCTGATCATGCGACTTTAGCTTTTTTCTTAGCATTTTTGATTAGCAAAAGGAGACCGCAATGGCGTTGGGTATATGCGCTAGCATTTTTGGTTAGTTTAGGCCGGGTAGCGGTCGGTGTTCATTATCCTTTGGATGTATTAGCCGGTGCGTTAGTAGGAGTTAGTTTTGGTTATTTAACTGTGAAAATATCAGATTTTTTGTTTAGTTCTACAGAAAAAAGTAAGTAATATGATTTTTGAATCCAACCAAGCTCTGGTTGATTTTATGATTGCCCGGGGTGTTTTAAAAACACCGGCGTTAATAAACGGGTTTATAAAAGTTGACAGAGCGCATTTTATAAATAAAAAATGGCAAGGGTTAGCGTATGCTGATCAACCTCTCCCAATAGGTGAGGGACAGACTATTTCTCAACCTAGTACCGTGGCGTTTATGCTGGAATTACTATCGCCGGAGTCTGGTCAAAATATATTAGAGATTGGCGCTGGTTCTGGTTATGTAACTGCATTGTTGGCTGCTATTGTTGGTCTTCAAGGTTCGGTAGTGGCTATGGAAAGAATAAAAATTTTAGCCAAGCAGGGCAGAGAGAATATTAAAGATTTATTGGGAAAAAGAGTTCAATATATTATAGGTGATGGTACTCAAGGCTATAAAAAAAATTCACCATATGACCGTATAATAGTTTCAGCAGCTGCAAGTAGAATTCCTGAAGCGTTAATTTCACAACTTAAAGATGGGGGAGTAATGGTTGTGCCGGTTGGTAAGGAAACTCAAACCATGTTAAGAATTATAAAAAAAGGCAGTAGTTTTGATATCACTGAATATCCGGGTTTTGTTTTTGTACCACTTATAAGTGAATAAGATTTATATCCTCAATAATTATTTATTGCTATTTTTTATTTAAACTGGTAATTTAAGCAATTAAGTTATAAAATAAAGAAAATTAATTTACATGTATATTATGAAGAGGAGAGTTTCTATTAGGAAAATTATGAGTAAGGTCAGTTTGTTATTTATACTACTCATAATTGGCAGTTTATTAGTTAATTATCAATTAAGCAGACCAGTTGGTCCAGCTGGTCGTTATATAAAAATAGATATAACACCGGAGCAGACTATAGGGGAAATAGCACAAAAACTTAAAACAGTTGAATTGATAAAAAGTAAATTTTGGTTTAGGAGTTGGTTATTTATTTCAGGGAAAGATGACGAAATTAAAATTGGTGAATATAATTTGCCAAGCAATGTGAATATTTATAATTTAGTGCGAATGATTACAGGATCTATTATTACACCGAAAGAGTTAACTATTCGTTTAATTGAAGGTTGGAATATTAAACAAATAGATGAGTATTTGTCACAAATCAATTTTTTGACCAAGGGAGATTTTGAGGCAGCAGTAGGTGGCGGTGAAAGAACTGAAAATTTAGTAAAAAATTTTAAAGGCACCATATTGAATAGCTGGCCCGGAGGTAGTTTAGAAGGTTATCTTTTCCCCGATACTTACAGAGTATATGCCTCATCAACTGCCGAAGAGGTGGCTATGCGGATGCTCAATAATTTAGAAAAAAAGTGGCAGGAGGATTGGAATGAAACTTTAAGCAGTCGTGGCTTGACTATACATAAAGCCCTGACATTAGCCAGCATAATTGAGATGGAAGTACCGGGATTTAATGACCGTAAATTAGTAGCAGATATATTTTATAAGCGTATGAAAGCTGGAATTCCTCTACAAGCTGATTCAACTATAAATTATATTACAGGGAAAAAATTACCCGCTGTTACTGCTGCTGATTTGCAAGTGGATTCACCTTATAATACATATAAATATACAGGATTGCCGCCGGGGCCAATTTCCAATCCTGGTCTTAGTTCTTTACAGGCAGTATTTGAGTCAACACCTAATGATTATTGGTTTTTTCTGACAACTCCTTCTGGCCAAGTAATATATTCTAGAAACTTTGAAGAACATAAAGCGGCTAAGATTAAATATTTAAAGTAAAAGATATTTATATTACACCATTTTTTAAGGCGTATACTTCATCGTATATGCTTTTTTACGTGTCAAATGTGTCAAGTGTGTCAAGATCTTAAATTTATTACCAGACAAATAAAAAATTAATCTGTCAATAATTGTTATGGTTTTTAGATCTAGAAAATTATAAACATTTTTAATAAATAGATTTACCTCAGCAAATTATAGCTAAAGAATTTTGTATAAAACTTAAAGCCTTAATGATCTAGGATTAAGGAGTTCGTTCAAGATTTTAATTAAATTTAATATTCAGTATAACTAGCTTGTAAATTATGTAAAATTTCATGTAATTAATAAACAAAATTTGTTTATATATTGCGTGTTGAATAATACAAATTTTAGTAGTTATAACAAATGATATTTTTTAATATTTTTTATAGTATACGTAATCGTATACGATATTGATTTTTTCTCTTAACCATGCTATAATTAAGACATATACGGCTAAAATAAGCCAAAAAATAAAAATCTAAATAAATATAGTACTTATTCCGGGATTATGCCGGAGAAAAAAGACCAGACAATTTCACAGCAATTTTTAACCCTGCAACAAGCAGCAGAGGGTTCACCTTATTCAGCTGATTATTTTCGTTTAAGAGCAGGGCAGGGGAAACTAAAAGCGGTAAAATTAGGTAAGGTCTGGTTTACTACCCGAGAGTGGGTTAATGAGTACATGGCTCATTATTCAGTAAGACGTTATGCTTCTGTTATACATTCCGGCAATAACGCTCTTGAGATTAAGAATAGGCCCGAAACAGAGACTATTGAGGTTGTAGAAGAACTAGAAACTAAACAACCAGTTAAATTAATCTTGAGTCAAGGGCAAAAACTGATTATTGACTTAATCTCTGAGATATTTGATGCATTTACAGATCATGTTAAGTTCATTTTGAACAAGGCATGGTCTTTTAAATTATTTAGTTTTAAACCTGTAACGGTTAGTATCTTTTTAATAGTAATTGGTTTAATGGGTGTAATTTTCGCCCCAGCTTATGTTAAACAAACCAAAGTTGGAATAAAAAGTTTATCAGAAGATATTGTAATAGCTTTTATATCAGAGAGTAGCATTCTGTATCATTTGTCTTCTAAATTAGTAGATTTGCAGATGCAGATCGGCAAAAAAATATCAAATGGTTTACAACCTTATGATCGGGTTAGTTATCCGAAATTTTTAGCCTTCGGTAAAAATTTCGCATCTATTACTGAACCACTGGCTTATAAACCATTTTATTTTCAAATTGCTCTAGGCCAAAGATTATCACCTGGGATAAATAGTTTTGGTAAAGCAATTAAAATAGCCTTCAATCGCATAGATGAATCTGAAATATATCAAGTTGGTAGAGTTAAGGGTTTGGGTACAGTAGCAGATGAAGAAAGTTTATTTAGTTACACAAGATTTTTACGTTGGCTTGATGGTATTCGTACCAGCGCGATAGCATTTTTCCGGCGTAGCAGTTCTTCTGTGGCTGTAAATATTTCTCCAAGCACTAAGATTGATAAATTGGTAGTTGAAGATAAAAAAATTGAAGCTCCTCCTTTGTTACGGGGTGATGATGAAAAAAAAGATTTATTACCGTCTGATGATGGTTCAATTATTATTGACAATAAAATAGATAAAGATTTAGAAGAGGTTAAAAATTTAGAACCAATTGAAGTTAAAGAAGATAAAATTGCTGTTGAGACTAGAACAACAGCTGAAAAGGAAAAACCTCAAAATATTTCCAGTAATGTATGGCCGTCAACTGTTACTAATTTTACTGTTTCCGGAAAATTAATAACTAACAATTTATCGGCTGTTAATTTAAATTCTGGTACAGGTTCATTTAGTAATTTATCGGCTGATTCATCATCAATAAAATCTTTATCTGTCACAGGTCCTATGACTTTAGTCGGTGGTTTAACAGCTGGCACAGAACCTCGTCAATTGGTGTTTTCTGAACCAACTGGTTTACTAGATGTTTATAGTTTACAAGTTAGAAGTGGTGGGGCTGTTATTCAAGGACCATTAACTCTGCGCGGTGCTCTAAATTTAGAAGGCGGTTTAGGATTAACCAAGATGCAGGAATTGCAGGTATTTGGCCCTGCTATTTTAGATACAGTTGATGCCGGAAGAATTGAAGCTACTCGTTTAACGGCTGGTACTATTGAAGCTACTGGCCATATTTTTGCTAACAGTTTGGGAGTTTTAGGTAATGCCGGTATTAATAATCTTTCTGTGCAGCGCCTTTCCATTGATAAAAGTTTAACAGTCAACGGACCAACAACTTTTAACAGCCCTGTGAATTTACCGATCGGTAGTACAATTAGTGGATCTTTTCTGCCGACCGCTGATAATACTTACGATTTAGGATCTTTATCTACTCGTTGGAGTAGGGCAATTTTTGGTCCAGAGGGAGTTAAACTATCCTCTACCAGCGGTACTACTGGCGCAGGAGTAGATTATACATTAGGCGAATTGAAATTTTCTGGAAGCAATTTAGTTCTTACTTCGTCTGTTCAAGGAATTGGTTCTGTTGGTGATATTATACTCACGCCATCCAGTGGCAATACAATTTTAAGCGACGGTACCAATACCTTGTTGTCCGTTATTGATCAGGGTAGTTATGCTTTTTTGCGTTTGTCTGATAAAGGAACAGGTGGAGATCCTGCTGTGTGTTCGCCGGGTGATATTTATTTCAACAGTGTTGACGCTACAGTTAAAGCATGTACAGCAGTTAATACTTGGGAGGCTTTAGATGGCGGAGGAGGTGGTGGCGGTTCAACTGCTCTGTCTGATATTACTGCTGCCATATCGGCTAACACAATATCTTCCGGCGATTATGCGCAGACTTGGAATTGGTCTTTAACAACTGCTGATAAAGCAGCTTTTACCTTTGGTGAAAATTTGGCTTCTACTGCTGGTGGCAATCCATCGATTTTGCGCGTAAGTACTTTAGCAGGCTCAACTGCTATTCCACTTTATGTGCAAAATTATGGCAACGCGGCTTCTTTTCGAGTGGATGATACGGCTGGCGATACAACGCCTTTTATCATTGATGCCTCTGGCAACGTTGGTATTGGTGATTCTACCCCAGTTTCTTTATTAACCGTTGGCTCAGGCGATGCCTTTCAAGTTAATTCCACTGGGGCAATTATAGCTGCCACTGGCCTTACTTCCTCTGGCACTATCCAGTTCTCCTCCCTGACCACTAACGGCTTTGTTAAAACTAGTGGCGGTACCGGCACCTTAACTGTAGCCACTACTGTGAACCTAGCCAGTGAAGTTACTGGCACTTTGCCTATTGCCAATGGCGG
>CALFUV010000003.1 GCA_937929825.1 uncultured Patescibacteria group bacterium | reverse complement strand
TATTAGTTATTAATCTTATGTTTCCATTGTTTAAGTCTGAAACGAAATACTTTAATTTATGAAATTATTATTTGATATTTGGATTTTAAAATTTATTTTGTAAATAGTTTTTCTTTGTGGCTAAATGTTATTTTTCTAGAGTAAAGAAGTATGATTAAATCAAAAGTAATTATAGCTCTTTCGGGCGGGGTTGATTCTGCTGTTTCGGCATATTTATTAAAAAAGCAAGGTTATGAAGTCAGGGCAGTTTTTATGAAGAATTTTACCGGTACTCATGATAATTTGGCTGGTGAGTGTAATTGGGTGCGTGAACGTGACGATGCGGCAGCAGTGGCGCGTAAATTAAAAATTCCATTTGAAGTTTGGGATTTTGAAAAACAGTATCACCAATATGTGATTGATTATTTTTTTCGTGAATATGCCCGTGGCCGTACACCCAATCCGGATATTAGGTGTAATCAATTTGTTAAAATACCATTATTATTAAAACGAGCGCTTCAAAAAGGTGTAGATTTTGTTGCCACAGGTCATTATGTTAGAAAATTAAAAATTGACAATCAGAAATCAAAACCAGAAAGTTATCACTTATTAGCTGGCATAGATGAGACTAAAGATCAATCATATTTTTTATATACTCTTAACCAAAAACAACTTAGGCATTTACTTTTTCCGGTTGGCGGATTAACAAAAGTTGAGGTCAGAAAATTAGCTAAGAAGCTTAATCTAGTGGTAGCGGAAAAAGCAGATAGCGTGGGAATTTGTTTTGTGGGTGAAGTTAAAATTTTTGATTTTTTGCGTACTCGTTTACCAGAGAAACCAGGGCCAATAGTTGATATTAAGGGTAATACATTAGGCACTCATAAGGGTTTATCTTTTTATACTATTGGTCAGAGGTCTGGTCTTGGTCTTTCTGGTGGTCCTTGGTATATTTTAGGCAGAAATTGGCAACAGAATAAATTAATCGTTGGTTCTTTGCCACAGCAGAAGTTTATTTTATCTAAAGTATGTATAACAGAAAAACCTCATTGGATAGGTGAAGAACCTCATTTACCAGCAAAATTTTTAATTCGACACCGCTATCGTCATCCGGTTTTTATGGCTAAGGTATCTAAATATGGTAAGGGTTTAAAAATTGAATTTACTAAAAAACAGCGTGCTATTACGCCGGGGCAATCAGCGGTGCTTTATAAAAAAATAAATCAGGGATTAGCAGTTGTTGGTGGAGGAGTAATTGCTAAAGTTGAAAAAATGAAATTTAATTGGTAGAATTAGCTTCACTATGACGTCTCAAGAGCTTAGACAAAAATTTTTGAATTTTTTTGAATCTAAGGATCATAAAATTATTCCTTCAGCTCCGCTGGTACCAGCTAATGATCCTACGGTACTTTTTACCACCGCCGGTATGCACCCACTCGTTCCTTATTTATTAGGAGAATTACATCCTCAAGGTAAGCGTTTAGTTTCGGTGCAGAAGTGCCTTCGCACAGGAGATATTGAAGAAGTAGGAGACAATACTCATCTGACATTTTTTGAAATGCTTGGTAATTGGAGTTTAGGAGATTATTGGAAAAATGAGGCTATTACTTGGAGTTATGAATTTTTAACAGATAAAAAATGGTTAGGTTTATCGTCGGATAAATTAGCTATTACTTGTTTTGCCGGTGATGCCGATGCTCCTCAAGATAGTGATTCATTTAAAATTTGGCAAAAACTTGGTATAAAAACTGAGAGGATTGCTTTTTTAGGTAAAGAAGATAATTGGTGGGGTCCGGCAGGCCAAACAGGTCCTTGTGGGCCTGATACAGAAATATTTTATTGGATCGGAGAAGAAACAGCTCCTAAGGTTTTTGATCCCAAAGATCGTCGCTGGTTTGAGATTTGGAATAATGTTTTTATGGAGTACAACAAAACAAATGAAGGTAAATACGAGCCGTTGAAAAATAAAAATGTGGATACCGGTATGGGTTTAGAAAGAACTTTAGTTGCTTTAAATGGTTTTAGTTCAGTTTATGAAACTGATTTATTTAAACCATTACTTGATTATTTAATATCTCAAACTAATTTTAAATATGATTTATATAAAATAAAAATTATAACTGATCATATGAGAGCGGTTTATTTTATGGTTGCTGACGGTGTTCAGCCTAGTAACAAGGATCGAGGTTATATTTTAAGACGTCTTTTAAGAAGAGCGGTTGTTTATGCCAGACAAATGGATATTCCGGCTTCTTGGATAACTGGTTTATTACAAAAATTACAGATTGTTTTTAACAATGTTTATCCGGAATTAAATCTGCAGAGTGAATTAATAATTAAAGTAGTTAATGAGGAAACTCAGAAATTTATTTTGACTCTGGATAGAGGATTAAAAGAGTTTGCTAAATTAAATAAGATTGACGGGCAGATAGCTTTTAATCTTTATCAAACTTACGGTTTCCCTTGGGAGTTATCTAGAGAATTGGCTAAAGATAAGGGTCAGATAATTAATAAAGATGAATTTGAAAAAGAATTTAAAAAACACCAAGAGTTATCAAGAACAGCTTCGGCTGGTGTTTTTAAAGGTGGTTTAGCTGATCATACTGATCGGGTAGTGCGATTACATACCGCTACCCATTTAATGAACGCAGCTTTGCGGCAGGTATTGGGTGATCATGTGTGGCAAAAAGGTAGTAATATCACAGCTGAACGTACGCGCTTTGATTTTACCCATCCAGAAAAAATGACTGAGGAACAAAAAAGTAAGGTAGAAGAGTTGGTTAATAAATGGATAGACAGAGATTTACAAGTCAAAAGAGAAGTTTTATCTCTAGAGGAGGCTAGGAAATTGAAAGCCATAGGCGTTTTTGGCGAAAAGTATGCTGATATTGTTTCAGTTTATAAAGTATTTGATCCGGAAACCGGTGAAGTTATCAGTTGTGAATTTTGCGGCGGTCCACATGTAGAGCATACTGGTGTTCTTGGTCATTTTAAAATCTTAAAAGAAGAAGCAGTAGCGGCAGGCATTAGACGTATTAAAGCTGTGGTTGAGTAATCATTTTTATATCAATATGGATGTTGAAAGAGTGATTCCTGTCAAACTTGTACAAACATCAAAAAAAGGACGTTATCTAATGCTTATTTTTTTAAGCAGCGTATTATTTTTGTTTTGTTTAGTTTTATTTAAAATATGGCCAATTGTTACAATTTTAGTTTTGCCGGAGTTTTATCCAGTTGAACAGTTAATTAACATAAAAGTTGATCTAGATTTAAAAAATATCAGCTTATCTACCAACACCGTACCCGGTAAAGCTATGATGGTGGGTGATGAACTAAATGAAATAATTAAGTCTGGTTATATTGTGTTGCCCATACCTAGTGAAAGAGTAGTTGTAAATATCTCACATCTAAAAGATATATTAGTAAATGAACTTTCAAAGAAAATACCGGGTGAAGTAGTTGTTTTACCAGTTGAGATTGACTTTAATAGCTATGAATGGATGAAAGGGCCTTCGGGCAGGACTTTTTCGGGACAGGTATATTTTAGAGCTAAATATTATCAACCTATACAATCAAATAAGTGGTCCAGGGAAATTAGTGGTTTAGATAAAGAAATAGCCAGAGAAATTTTATTGGCTAAGAGCGGAGTAAAGGAAGTAAGTATTATTTATTTTCCATCTTTTTTTGCTAATCTTAGCGAAAAATTACCAACTAATGTTAATGAGATAAGATTTGCTCTTGACATAAAATAGAAAACTTCTATACTAAAATAGCACTTAATATAAAATCAGGGTGTATTTATTTGTCTGTTAGTAGCAGACTAAATATATATATAAAAAATATATATAATTTTATATAATTTGTTGATTTGTCTTAAAGTATTGACTTTAAGATCAAATGTTTTGTTTATAATTATTTATTTAGCTTTATTTTATTGAGAACACTTAAATAAGCATGAATGATAATATAACTGACCATGTAAATCAATCAGTTAAATCGAACAATGCCAAAGGTTTTTTAGAAGTCGAAGGTGTTGTGGAAGAATTATTACCTTCGGCTAATTTTCGTGTCAAGCTGGATAATGGACACGAAATACTTGCCCATCTTTCTGGTAAAATGAGAATGTTTAAAATCAGATTATTACCAGGAGATAGGGTAAAAGTTGAAATGACCCCTTATGATCTTAGTAAAGGACGTATTATTTATAGATTTTAATTAATTAATTTATGAAGGTAAGAGCGTCGGTTAAAAAAATTTGCTCTAAGTGTCGGGTTATTCGTCGTGGTAAGCGTTTGTTGGTTATTTGCTCAACACCTAAACATAAGCAAAGACAAGGATAATTTATATGGCGCGTATTGCTGGTGTAAATCTTCCTAAGAATAAAAGGATTGAAATAGGTTTAACATATCTTTATGGTATTGGCTTATCTTTATCACAAAAAATATTAAAACAAGCCAATATTGATCCGAATATCAGAACAGATGATTTAACTGAAGATCAGATTAATAAATTGCGTGAATTTATTGAAAAAGGTTATCGGGTAGAGGGTGATTTAAGACGCGAAGTAATGATGAATATTAAACGTTTAAAGGAAATTGGTTGTTATAGAGGTGATAGGCACTCAAAACATTTACCAGTTCGTGGTCAACGCACTAAAACTAATACTCGTACAGTGCGAGGTAATGTAAGAAAAACAATGGGTAGTGGACGAAAGCCGCCGGCTCAAAAAACCTAATAATATATGACAGAAGATCAAGAAAAACAAGATAATAAAACAATTACCGCTGAGACTGATGTTGTTAAGGGGGTTACGAAGAAGAAGCGTGGTAAAAAAAAGCGCTTAGTACTACGCGGCCAGGCTCATATTTTAGCTACTTATAATAATACTATTGTTACCCTAACAGATCAGACTGGAAATGTTTTAGTTACCTGTTCTGCCGGTCAAGTAGGCTTTAAGGGGCCTAAAAAATCAACACCGTACGCAGCTGGTATAGTTGTTAAAACTGCCTTGGAAAGAGTTCGTGATTATGGTTTAAAGGAAGTGGAAGTTTTTGTAAAAGGGGTAGGCGTTGGCCGAGAAGCGGCAATAAGGGCTTTATATGCTAATGGACTTAATTTAGTTTCAATTAAGGATGTGACGCCGGTACCGCATAATGGTTGCCGTCCGCCCCGTCCACGAAGAGTATAAAATTTATGGCTAGATATTTAGGACCAAAACACAAATTATGTCGACGGGTGGGTGAAAGAATGTGCACTTCTGATAAATGCCCTATTATTAAACGTAATTATCCACCCGGTGTACATGGACCAAAGGGCCGCCCTAAATTAACAGGTTTTGGTTTACAATTAAGAGAAAAACAAAAAGCCCGTTGGTTGTATGGTATTTTAGAAAGGCAGTTTCGTAGATATTATGAGAAAGCTATCAGGCAAAGAGGCGCTAATGATGTTATTTTATTACAACTATTGGAAACGAGGCTTGATAATATTGTTTATCGTTTAGGTATGGCTAAAACCCGAGCTGCTGCCAGACAATTAGTGAATCATGGCCATATTTTAGTAAATAATAAAAAAGTGGATATTCCTTCTTATCAGGTAAAACCCGGAGAAACTATAAGTGTTAATCCTAATCATTTAAATAAAAGTTATTGGCAAAATTTAAGTAAAACATGGGGCAAGCAAACACTGCCTTTGGATTGGTTACAGATCGATAATAGAGAAATTAAAGGACAACTTATTAGTAAACCAGTGCCTGAACAAGTGAATCCACCTTTTGATATTAAACTAATCATTGAATATTATTCACGCTAAGTAAATTTTTATTAAAATTTTTATGGAACAAATACCATTACCCAAAAATATTACGAGCCAAGAAACTGGCCAGTATCGTGCCAAAATAATGATAGAACCCTGTTACCCCGGTTACGGCACTACTTTAGGGAATTCTCTGCGTCGAGTACTTCTTTCTTCATTACCTGGTTCGGCTATAAGTGCTGTTAAAGTTAATGGTGTTGATCATGAATTTTCTACTTTACCTGGAGTAGTTGAAGATATGGTGGATATAATCCTGAATATTAAACAAATTAGACTTAAAGTTTATGCCAGCGAACCAGTTAAACTTCATCTGAAAGTTAGCGGTGAGAAAAAAGTAACAGCTGGTGATATAAGTGTAACTAGCGATGTTAAAATATTAAATCCTGACTTAATATTAATGACTTTAACAGATAAAAAAGCTAGTGTAGAAATGGAGTTTGTTGCTCAATCTGGTCGTGGTTATGTGCCGGTAGAAGCTCGTGATAAAGAAAAGTTGGATATTGGTGTTATTGCTATTGATGCTATTTATACACCAGTTATCAGAGTTGGTTATGTGGTGGAGAATGTGCGCGTTGGCCAAATGACTAATTATGAAAAGTTAACTATGGATGTGGAAACAGATGGTAGTTTGAGTCCTTTGGAAGCAGTTAAGGAAGCCAGTCGAATTTTAATTGATCATTTCCAAGTAATAATTGGCGATTTTATTACAGAAAATAAATATTTTTCTGAACAATTTTCAGAACAATCACCCAGAGAAGAGGAATTTGATGATGTTAAGGTAGTTAAAAAACGCGGTCGGCCCAGAAAAGATATTTAGAAATAATTTATGTTATTATGAGACATAGAAAAAAAGGAGTTATTTTGGGGCGTAAAATAGGACCGAGGCGGGCCTTACAGAAAAATTTGGCCGCCATGGTAGTTTTGTATGAAAAAGTTAAAACCACAGAAGCTAAGGCCAAAGCCATTAGGCCGTATGTTGAAAAATTAGTAACTTTAGCTAAAAACCCTACTTTAGCTAATAGGCGTATATTACTTCGTCGTTTACCTAGTGAAGGGCCTGTTAGAAAGTTGATTGAAGTAATTGGTCCTAAGTATCAAGAGAGAAAGGGTGGATTTTTAAGAATTACTAAACTGTCACCACGTCAAGGTGACAAAGCTAAAATGGCCATTATAGAATTTGTTTGAGTTTATGCCTAAAACCAGTATAAAAAATAAGAATAATACAAATATAATAGTAATTGATGCGACTGGACGTAGTTTGGGTAGAGTGGCAAGCGAAATTGCTCATAAATTGCAGGGCAAGCATTTAATTGCATTTGCACGTAATAAAGCGCCTCTTTTGCAGATAAAGGTAATAAATGTTGATAAAATTAGGTTTACCGGTAATAAATTGGAAAATAAAATTTATTATCGTTTTTCCGGTTATCCGGGAGGTTTAAAAAAATCTAATCTAAGACAGGAATTTACTAAAAATCCAATTCGTTTAATGAGAAAGACTGTTGAGCATATGTTGCCTAAAAATCGTCTTAATCGGGTTATGATTAATAATTTAACCATTTCTAAATCGGAATAATTTTATGGTTTCAGTTACTAAAAAATCTCAAGTTATTAAACCAACAGGGAATAAAAAATTAACCAGTCGACAAACAGCCAGAAAAAAATCAGTTTCCCAAACAAAAAAAGTTGTAACACCGATTAAAATTGTAACGCGAGCTGGCAAAGATTATATTGCGGCTGTAGGCAGACGAAAGTCAGTGATTGCCCGAGTACGTTTATTTAGTAGGGGTAGTGGACAGATTATTATCAATAATGTATCACCTGTTGAATATTTTTCATGGCCTGAATATGTTAATACCGCCTTACAGCCCTTGTTTTTGCTTGGTTTGCAAAATACTCTAGACCTTAAAATTAAAGTCACTGGTGGAGGTAAGGCAGGTCAAGCTGTGGCTGTTAGACATGGTATAGCCAGAGCGCTGGTATTATTGAATGAAGATTATCGTAAACAGTTGAGACCGTCAGGTTTTTTAACTCGAGACGCTCGTGTAAAAGAAAGAAAAAAGCCTGGTTTAAAAAGAGCACGACGAGCACCTCAATTTTCCAAAAGGTAATCATTGGCATAATTTACAGCACTACCCGTCATACATATTTGGCGGGTTTTGCTATAATTAGCTCATGTCAACAGAGCCATCGGTTTTAGTTCGCAATACCAGTTATTTCACTTTAGCCTTAGTAGCACAAAAGGTGATTTCTTTTTTATACTTTACCTTTTTAGCTCGGTTATTAGGGCCAGAATCAATTGGTCGATATGTGTTTGCTCTTTCCTTGACAACCTTATTTTCTGTTTTGCTTGATTTAGGTTTATCTAATGTGTTAACCAGACAGGTAGCGCGGGAACCAAGTCAGGCGTCTAGATATGTTCGCTTGGTAATAGGGTTTAAATTAACAGCTATGATAGCAGTAGTTGGTTTAGCGGTGGTTTTTGTTTGGTTAGCGGGGTATCCTATATTAACACGTCAATTGGTTTATATAGCTTCAGTGATTATGGTATTGGATTCATTTACCTTAACTGCTTATAGTACTATACGCGGTTTACATAACTTAAGTTGGGAATCCATTGGTACCGTTCTTATGCAAGTAGTGCTCGCTGGAGTTGGTGTGACAGTATCTTTTTTTACATTTGATTTAAGATGGTTTATGGCGGCTTTAGGTGTAGCTGCTTTGGTTAATTGCTTTTATTCTTTATGGCAACTGCGTTGGCGATATAACATTAACCTAAAACCTTTATGGGATAAAGTAGATTATAAATTTATTGCTAAATTAACATGGCCTTTTGCTTTGGCTGCAATTTTAACCAGAATTTACGGTTATCTTGATACAATAATATTATCACTTTTACAAGGCGATAGAGCTGTTGGTATATACAGTGTCGCATATAAAATTACTTTTGCTTTGCAGTTTATTCCAGCTGCCTTTTCAGCTTCTCTTTTTCCGGGTTTCAGCTTTTATTATCAGGTATCAAATGAAAAATTATCGCAGACTTTTATGCGTGGACTTGTTTATTTAACAGGTATTTCTGTTCCTATTTCATTAGGTATAATCGCTATAGCGCCTGAAATGATCGCTGTAGTTTACCCGGCATTTAAAGATTCCATTTTACCTTTACAAATTCTTATTTTTAGTTTAATTTGGCTGTTTATGACTTATCCTCTAGGTGCTTTATTGCCGGCTTGTGATCGTCAATTAAGACAAACTGGTAATTTAGCTTTGGCGGCTGGTTCAAATTTGATTTTTAATCTATTTCTAATTCCCTTATTCGGACCAGTGGGAGCTGCCACAGCTTCTTTACTTTCAACTGTTATTTTACTTATAGCCGGTTGGTTAGTAGCCAAGAATTTAGTTACTATAGATCATAAATTTTTATATGTCAGAATTAGTAAAATAATTTTAGCAGGGCTTTTTATGTTTGTATTTGCCAATCTGTTTAAGGGTTATTTAGGGTTGTTATTGGTGATTATATTTTCAGCCTTTATATATACTTTGTTGTTAGTTAGTTTAGGTGGTGTAACCTGGCAAGAAATAAAACAATTAATTAAGGTTATATTTAGGCGTCAAGTAGCGTAATATGACTAATTTGCTTTTAATAACTGCTGATTATCCGCCTCGTTATGGTGGAGTGGCTAATTATTATGCCGGTCTGCATAATGATTATTCTCAGATGGTGGTGTTAACTAGCGTAAGAGGTGAGTCTAACGATCGTATAATCAGAACGAGCTGGCAGTGGCCGGGATGGCCTAAGTGGTTTCCCTTATTATGGATAGTACCTTTTTGGAAAATTAAAACTAAGGCTAGGTATTTAGCCGCCGGTGAAATACTGCCCATTGGTACAGCTTTACTTTTTATGAGAATATGTTTTGGTTGGCAGTATATTGTGTTTGTGCATGGATTTGATATACAGTTGGCTTGTCGAAATAAATGGAAAAAATTTTTGGCAAGAAAAATTATTAAATACGCTGAATGTATAGTGGTTAACAGTAAATTTACCCGGTCTTTAGTTGAAAATTGTGCAAGTTATTTTAAAAGGATAGAAATAATTTATCCGCCAGTCCGTCGGCTTGTTTCAGATCAAGCAACAGTTTCTGAAATAATAAAAAAATATTCATTGAGCAATAAAATTATTTTATTGACAGTTAGTCGATTAGTCAAAAGAAAAGCAATTGATTTAGTAATTAATTCTGTGCTTAAAATTAAAGATGATTTTAGTAATATAATTTATGTAGTGATTGGTGATGGACCTGAAAGAGAAAATTTGGAAAAGCTAGCTACTCGTTGTCAATCAAGTGTAATTTTTACCGGTTCTAATTTGTCTAATAAGGACTTGGCGGCGTGGTATGAGTTGTCTGATATTTTTATCTTAACACCTATTGATGATCCAGTTGACGTGGAAGGTTTTGGTATTGTTTATTTGGAAGCACAACAATTCGGTAAACCAGTAATTGCTAGGGCCGTAGGCGGTGTGCCAGAAGCTGTGGGTGAGGGTGGTTGGTTTATAAAATCTTCTGAAGAACTTCCGCTAATCATAAAAAGAATTCTGACAGATAATGAATTGCGAGAATCATTAGCGAAAAAAGCTAAGGCTAATTACAATCATTTTTATCATCAGACAGCCAGCAACACTCTTTCTGATTTAATGGCAAAAATAAACATTCGGAATGGATAAAGAC
The DNA here is from genome assembly GCA_937929825.1 of uncultured Patescibacteria group bacterium. Lineage (GTDB taxonomy): Bacteria > Patescibacteriota > Patescibacteriia > Veblenbacterales > UBA10138 > UBA10138. The sequence goes on along the minus strand of CALFUV010000003.1, from coordinate 43,117 downwards.
CTATTTTTTTATTAGTTATTATAAGATTATAAGTTCTATTCAACTATTTTTGTTTATTTGAATAAATTAAGATACAATAAACAAGTTAAGATTACAAATTATGTCACCAAAAACAATAGATATTGTTATGTTTAATATGTCTGCCTATACCGATTGGCAAAACGGTATTGCTAATCGTAATATGTACGTATTACGTAGTTTGCTTGGTGACGACAGGGTGCGTAAAATATTAGCCGTTGATTATTTACCTTTTACTTTTAAAAGGACAGTTAGGGAATGGCTACAAAATGTGTTAGGTGGTCCTAGTGGTCAGGTTTTATCTAGAGGAATAGGGTATAAGCTAACTGCTTTAAAAAATTATGAACTTGAAAAAATAGGTTTTTGGGGAGATGTTAAAAATTCTAATTATGTTCAGCATAAGCTTTTTATTTTCTCAACAGTTTTATCTTGGCGCCATGAAAAAAGTATGTATCGCCAGTTATTTAAAGAAATTAAGCGCCTAAATATGAAAAATATTGTTTTATGGTCTTATTTACCGACTTTTGTAGATTATTTTGACGCTTGTGGTGAAAAGTTAGCTGTTTTTGATGCGGTTGATAATTGGCTTGAACATTCAGCTTATTTTAAAATAAGAGAGCGTTTAAAATTGAATTATCAAACAATTAAGTCTAAGGCTGATATTATTTTTACCACCAGTCAAGATTTAGCTAAATTGTTTGATTCGCCTGAAAAATGTTTTTTTGTACCTAATGGCGTAGATATTCAAATTTTTAATAATACTCCTCGTTTAACTGGCCGAGATATTGCCAGACTACCCCGACCGATAATTGGCTATGTTGGTACCATTCAAGAAGACAGGATTGATATTGATCTTATAAATTATGTAGCTCGAGCCAACCCCCATAAATCAATAGTTTTAATTGGTGGTGTTTGGCCTAGAGTCAGAAAACAAATTGCCAGCAAATTAAGGAGTTTGCCGAATGTTTATTTATTGGGAAGAAAATCGTTTCTTGAAGCACCTCAATATATTCAGGAGTTTAATGTGGCTATTATACCTCATTTACAAAACGAATTTAATCGTCATACTAATCCGATGAAATTATATGAGTATTTAGCAGCTGGTAAACCAGTGGTAGCTACACCAGGTGCTGGTTTAGATGAATATAAAAATTTTGTTTATTTAGCCGCTAAACCTGAAGATTTTAATCGTGCTGTAATTCGCGCTTTGGAAGAAGATAGTATTGAATTAGCTGTTAAGCGTAAACAAACGGCCAGTAGGGAATCTTGGTCACACCGAGTTGATTTAATGATGGAAAAAATAATCAGTCAATTATAGTTTTTATGTCAAAGCCTTTATTTAGAGTAATAATTGTTTCTTGGAATGTTAAAAATCAATTAACCTCCTGTTTACGCTCTTTAGCAAGCTTATCTTTTGATAAAGATTATTTTTTTGAAGTGGTAGTAGTTGATAATGCTTCGTCAGATGGTACGGTTGAGATGGTTAAAAATTTTTTCCCTTGGGTTAAATTAATAATTCAGAAAAAAAATATTGGTTTTGCTAAAGCCTGTAATTTAGCTGCTGTGGGTACCGAGGCCGAATATATATTATTACTAAATCCAGATACTCAAGTTACAGCTGGTTTTTTTTCAGATTTGTATAGAAGTTTTATTCGTAATAAGAAAATAGCTATAATTGGTCCTCATATTATTAATCCTGACGGTACAACTCAACGATCTGTTAGAGGCTTCCCTAATATGTGGGTGGGCTTGTTGTTGGCGCTTAAGTTACTTGATAGAATGCCTAGGTTGGCGCCAAAATATTTTTTGCCAGATTTTGATTATTTGCAACCACAGCCGGTGGAGCAAGTTATGGGAGCTTGTTTAGCTATTAGAACCGATGTTTGGCATCGATTAGGGGGTTTTGACGAATCTTTTTATTTGTGGTTTGAGGAAGTTGATTTATGTAAAAGAGTGTGGCAAATTGGTTATGAAGTTTGGTATGAACCAAAAATAATAGTTAGTCATGAGGCGGGGGTAAGTTTTGCAAAATTAAGCAAAGCAGATAGGCACAATCTTTTTATTTCTAGTTTGGTATATTATCTTAAAAAACATAAAGGATTATTATCTGCTGTTATAGTATGGTTATTAGCTAAACCATCTTGGATATTTTTAAAAATATATGATTTTTTCTTTTGTCCAAAAACTTACAAAATTTAGTGATTTTTATTTAATGACTTTATTTCTTTTAGGGCTATTAGCTTTTGATTTATTGTCATATATATCTTTAACCAAGCCTTTGTTGGGTGGGGTATTAACTATTATTTTGGTTGTTTTGTGGTTATTTACGGCTACTAAAAATTTGGCCCTAGGAGTTATTTTTTTATTATTGGAATTGGTAATTGGAAGTTTTGGTAGATTGGTAAGTTTAAACATTGATTCTTTAGAAATAAACTTACGTTTAGCTCTTTATTTAGCAGCTTTTGGATTAATGGTATATCATATTGCTTCTAATAGAAAGCATATAATTTTTAGCCATCCTTGGCGTTGGTGGTTTGTGGCAGCTATATTTTCTTTAATATGGGCAGCTGGTCGTGGTTATTATTTTTGGAATTCAACAGCTGATATAGTTTTAGATGCCAATGGTTATTTATATATTTTGCTTTTACCTTTGTTTTTGGAAGCCTATTTTGAGTTTGGTCAAGAAAAAATTTTATATTATACAAAATTGTTTTTATGGCCCGGAATTATTTGGTTGACTATTAGAACGTTATTTTTACTTTATATATTCACACATTTTGAAATTGATTATATTAGCTTTTTATATCATTGGTATCGCGATCTAGGCTTAGGTGAGATTACAGCAGCTGGTGGCGGTTTTTTTAGAATTTTTTCCCAAAGTCATGTTTATTCTAGCTTGGCCGCAGTTTTTGGATTTGTGTGGTTACGACATAAATTAAACAGTAATTTGCCATTAACTTCATTTTCAGTCGTCCAAAGCATCTTTTATGTTTTTATTCCTTTAATAGCTTTAGTAGTATCTTTGTCGCGTAGTTTATGGCTTGGTACTTTGGTAGCATGGTTCTTGTCAATTTTTATACAAGGTACTTCTAAAAAAATTATAACAACTTCAAAATACTTATTATTATCTTTCATTCTTGTAACTGGTGCAATTGGTTTAGTTATGATCACTAGTAAAATTAATTGGCCATTTACAGCTTTAGGTTCAGGATCAATTCAGGCTTTTAGTGATCGCTTTTATTCTGAACCGGCTGGTCAAGCCAGAATGAATCTATTACCTCATTTACTTGATGCTATTAAACGTCAATTAGTTTGGGGTGGTGGTTTTGGTGCTCAAATACTTTATTTCTCCACCGACCCGCGGGCAGTTCAATCTACTGCCGGTAGCTCTGGGTTGATTTCAACTTATGCTTTGGAATGGGGTTGGTTAGATTTCATGTATAAATTTGGTTTAATTGGCTTTATTTTATTAACGGTTTGGTTAATAATTCCTTTTTGGTCTGCTTTAAAGTTCAGAAAAAAGTTATTGATTAATACTCCTGCCGTAGCCGCGGTTTTAGGATTAGTAGCTTTGTATATTACGCATATCACTACGCCTTATTTAAATCATCCTTTGGGTTTGGGTGCAGTTTTGGCGCTTGGTACGATTATATTTTCTTCTGATCAAAAAAGTTGATATCTATGCAACGCTATAAAACTTCAGTGCATTTAATCATAAATAATGGAGCCGCTTGGTTACCGTGGTGTTTAGAATCTTTATATAATCAAACCAAAAAAGAATTTTTTCTGCTTGTTATTGACAATGGCTCAATAGATAATTCTTATAAAATTGTATTAGATTTCTTTAATAATCATAAGGAAATATTGTCTCGAGTGCGTTTGATTAGAAATAAAAATAATTTAGGTTTTGCTCGCGCTCATAATCAGGCTATTAGTTGGACCGAAAGTGAATATGTATTAGTTTTAAATCAAGATGTTTACTTAACTTCAAATTATTTAGCCAGATTATCAGATGATTTGGATAATCAGGAGAGAGCCGCTGCTATGACTGGTAAAATGTTATCATGGCAGTTTCAATCTGAAACTTTTCATAGTTCAGATTTTGATAATCATTCTGAAAAAATAATAGATTCGTTGGGTTTGATGATTAAAAGAAGTCGGCAGGTAATTAATAAAGCCCAAGGCCAAGTGGATGATAACAAATCTCAAATACCACAAAGAATTTTTGGCGTACCAGCCACTGCCGCGCTTTATCGGCGCAGAGCCTTGGCGGCGGTTAGTCCGGATGGACAGGTGTTTGATGAAGATTTTGTATCATATAAAGAGGACGTAGATTTGGCGTGGCGACTCCAGTTAGCTGGTTTTGAGGCCTGGCTGGATCCAGCAGTTATTGCTTATCATGACCGTAGTTTGTCATCGGGATCTGATATGAAGAGCGAATATAAATTAAGACAGCAAAGACCTCGTGATTTAAAGGTTTATTCTTGGGTAAACCATTGGGCTGTTTTGATAAAAAATGATGGCTTTATTAATTTTTGGCGTGACTTTCCTTGGATAGCTATTCATGAAATAACTAAAGGTTTATTTTTATTATTAACAGATCCGTTTACCCTTATTAAAGGCAAATTAAGATTATTTAGTTTATTAGGTAAATTTTATAAAAAGAGGCAGATGCTTAAGGTAACTCATAAAATAAGCTATAGCCAATTGCGTTATTGGTGGAGTAGAGTTAAATCTATGGATGATAATATATGAAGTTGTCAATTATCATATTAAATTATAAATCAGCTGGATTAGTTAGACAATGTATAAGAGGAATTTTTGAATCAGCGCCTAAGCTTACTTATGAGATTATAGTGGTAGATAATAGCTCAGCTGATGGATTATTAGGGTGGATAAAAGAAAATTATCCTCAAGTTAAGGGTATTAGCTTACCGGATAACAAAGGGTATGCAGCTGGTAATAATGTTGGCATCAAAAAGGCAATAGGTGAATATATTTTAGTTTTGAATCCTGATATAACAATTTTACCTGGCAAAATTGAGAAATTAGTTGATTTTATGGAAAAGCATTCCAAATGCGGTTTAGCTGGCCCGCGATTAGTAAATCCTAATGGTCAGTTACAGTATTCAGCTTACAAATTTCCCAGTTTTTGGTTACCAATCTTTCGGCGCACTATATTGGGAAATATTCCGGCACTTGCCTCATGGCTTAAAAGTTATCAAATGATGGAGTGGGATCATAAAGATTCCCGGCCAGTTGATTGGTTATTGGGAGCTTGTTTAATAGTTCGTCGGCAGGCTATTAAAGAAGTGGGCTTGATGGATGAAAGATTTTTTCTGTATGTTGAAGATACAGATTGGTGTCGTCGTTTTTGGGCAAAAGGTTGGGAAGTGTGGTATGTAGCCGAAGTTGAATTAGTGCATTATCACGAGCGACTTTCAGCCCAGAAACCTCTTTTAGCAGCTTTGTTTAGTAGAATAACTTGGATACATATAGCCTCTTGGTTTAAATATTTTAAAAAGTGGCGTACGATTAAAACGCGACATAATATGTTATCATAAATATATGAAATATGATTTTTTAGTCATTGGTTCTAGCGGGCTGCAGGGCCAAATTGTCACTCGAGATTTACTAGAGTCCGGTTATAAAATTCACTGTGCTGATTTATACCGTGATGGATCAGAGAGGGTATTATCACAATTTCCCGGTACTCAATTTACATTTATTGATCTGAGAAAGTATTCCCAATTTGAGAGGTTTATGAAGCGAGTTAAAGCTAAAGTTGTAATTAATTGTGCTGAGGGAGACTGGAATCATGATGTTTATAGAGTTTGTTTACAAGAGAGGAGACATGTGATTGATCTTGGTTCTGATATACCCATGACCAAAACTCAGCTTAGAATGAACAAAGCTTTTTATACAGCTGGTTTAACAGCTATTACTGGTTGTGGGTCAACTCCTGGTATAAATAATATAATGTTTAAATATGCAACTCAATTTTTTTCAACCATTAATACCGTTGAACTGGGGTTTGCTTGGGATTCTGATCTTAAGAAGTTTATGGTTCCTTTTTCTATTGAGAGTGTCATTGAAGAGTTAACAGAGCCAGCGCCTTATGTTGATCAAGGTGAATGGAAAGAAAAAAATCCTTTGGATACCGAGGTGATTAAGGAAATTAGGGAAATTGGTGCTCAAAGAAGCTATATAGTACGCCACCCTGAAACATTTACTCTTTATAATGATTATAAAAAATTGGGTTTGCAAAATGTCAGGTTTTATGCTGGTTTTCCTGATCATTCTTTGGAGATAATAAAAAATTTGATAGAGCTTGGTTTAGGTAATAAAAATTTATTAGAATTTGAGCATATTGAAATAAGACCAATTGATGCACTTTCTAGAATCTTAAGCCAATTGCCCCGCCCGGAGAATTACAGAGAAAAAGAAAATTTATGGGTTGAAATTCACGGTACTGATAAGGATGGAGCTATTAAGATTATGAAAATGGAATGTATTGTTTATACTTTATCTGATTGGATAGATGCCGGTTGTAATATTGATACTGGTATTCCAGCTTCAATTATTGCTCAGATGATTTTAGATGGAAGAATTTCCAAACGAGGTAGTTTTACTCCAGATGGAGTAGTGCCGCCCAGTGAATTTTTTACTGAAATAAAGAGAAAGGGTATGACAGTTTATCAGGATAATAATACTATAAACTAATTTTTAATTAAATTATGTTGTCCTCCAAGCAAAATTTATTATCTTATTTTGTACGCAATTTATTAATCGTGGTTGGTTTGGTTTTAATTTGGCGCGGCATCTGGTATGTTTTAGATGGTTTAGATATTATTTTATTTAATGGCAATCATACTTGGAGCGCGCTTGGCGGTATTACTTTAGGTTTAGCTATTTTGTATCTACCAGATAAGGATTTAAAGGAGATTTCCAAACTTTAATTATATGTTACGTCGTCAGAGTTTACTTTTTAGCTACGCCGTAGCTACATTGGCCGGTACTATTATTGGAGTTGGTTTGTTTTCATTGCCCTATGTAACCTTACGTGTAGGTTGGGGCGTGATGCTGACTTATTTTATAGTGATGGGATTTTTTGTCTGGTTAATTCATAAATTTTTTGCTGAATTAGCTTTAATAACACCAGATCACAAAAGATTGCCCGGTTTTGTTAAATATTATTTAGGAGCAAAGTGGGCTAAAATAAGCCGATTTACACATTCATTAGCTTTACTGGGTGCAGTAATTGCTTATATTATTGTAGGCGGCGAATTTTTATATACACTTTTAGCTAATAAATTGGGAGGTAGTGTAACTACTTATACACTTATTTACTTATCAGCCGGTGCGTTTATTTTTTTGATTGGCATTAAAGCTATTGAAAAAATTCAAGTTTTTGGACTAGTTGCTTTTTTATTTATCTTATTAGGGGTTATTTGGCTTGGCAGAGCGGAATTTAGTTTATTTAATTTAACTGCCCGATCATTTGAATCGGCTAATTGGTTTTTACCTTACGGGGTAGTTATGTTTTCTTTATGGGGGGTTTCTTTAATTCCACAAATTGAAGAAATGCTTGGCAAAAACAAAAAAGTATTGTTAAGAGTGGTGGGAATATCTATTATATTGCCTGCATTGATATATTTAATTTTTACCGCAGCTATTTTAGCTATAAGCGGCTCAGAAACATCCACCTCTGCCTTACCCGGATTGGCACAAAAAGTAGGTAATGGTATTGAGATACCATTATTAATTTTTGGACTTATTACCACCTTTACTTCGTATATTGCCCTAGGATTAACATTAAGGCAGGTATTGGAATTTGATTTTAGTTTAAGAAGAGATTGGTCTTGGTCAATTACAGTTTTGGTGCCACTAACGCTTTATTATTTAGGTGTAAGAAATTTTATTGAGTTAATTGCTTTTGTGGGCGCGGTTATGTTAGCTGTTGATGGAATATTTATAATGGTTATGTACCAAAGGCATGTGCTAACAACATCTTGGAAAATTATTATGAGTCGTGTGCTTTTAATTATTTTAGCTGGCGGTATTATTTATGAATTATGGAATTTAACTAATTTAATAGGCTAAAATATAAATTTTGAAATTATTAAATGATGTAAAATTACTAGTAATTATTAATTTATGCCTTTGTGGATTATATTTGCCTTGTTATCGGCCCTGACTGCTGCTTTGGTCGCTATTTTTGGCAAGGTTGGTATAAATAATATTGATTCTACTTTAGCTACCGCAGTTCGTTCTGTGATCATGATGTTATTTTTAGTTAGTTTGGCCGGTATTTTGGGTAAATTTAAACTTTTAACGACTATTGATAATAAAGCCTTGCTATTTATAATTTTATCTGGTTTAGCAGGTGCTTTATCATGGTTATTTTATTTTTATGCTTTAAAATTAGGCCCGGCGGCCGGAGTGGCCTCTTTGGATAGACTAAGTATTGTTTTTGTTATTATTTTGGCAGCTATTTTTTTGGCAGAAAGTATTACTTGGAAATCTGGTTTAGGAGCTATTTTGATAACCATTGGTGCTATTTTATTAACCCTTAAGTAATTAATTATTTAATCATAATTATATGAATAAAAAATTGATTTGGTTAGTTAGTTTAATGCTTGCAATAAGCGTTATATTAATTTTTTCAGTAATGAGTTTGCTTAATAAAAAAGTTCAAACTCCTTATTACCCTGCTATAGGCGTTAATAAACCAAAAGAAATTGATGATAATTTAAAAAATAATTTGTCAGATTTAATAAAACTAGAAACCCCTCTGCCCAATGAAATTATAGCTAGTCCTCTTAAAATTAAAGGTCAGGCTAGGGGTAATTGGTTTTTTGAAGCCAGTTTCCCAATAAGCATGGTGGATGCGAATGGTAATGAAGTTATTTTAGAACCATCATATATTATGACAAATGAAGATTGGATGACTACTGATTTTATATCTTTTGAAACTACAGTTACTTTTAGTAAACCCAATACTGCTGAAGGTAAATTAATTCTGCATAAAGATAATCCCTCTGGCTTACCTGAATTTGATGCAGAGATGATTGTTCCTGTTAAATTTGAGTAAATAACCAAATTAGCTAATTATTGGTAAGCGTTATTAGGTAATAAAGTTAATTGCTTATTTTTTATTGACTAAGAACTGTTTTTTAGTTAAAGTTGAGTCGTTATGTTTATTAAGAAAATTGGTATTGATTTAGGTACCACTTATACATTAGTTCATGTTCCGAATCGGGGTATAGTTATTAATGAGCCATCAGTGGTGGCTGTGTCTACTGTTGATCGTGGTGTTTTGGCAGTGGGTGAGGAGGCTAAGGAAATGCTTGGTCGTACCCCTGATACTATTGTGGCTTTAAGACCCTTAAAAGACGGTGTAATAGCTGATTACCGCACTACTGAGGCAATGCTAAGGTATTTTATAAATAAAGCTTTAGGTGGTATTCGTTTTTTTAAACCTGAAGTTATGATAGCTGTGCCGGCTGGTATAACCTCCACTGAGCGAAGGGCGGTGATTGATGCTACCAATGCGGCCGGAGCTAAAGAAGCTTATATTATTAAAGAACCAATTGCCGCTGCTATTGGTGCTAATATTCCTATAGGTTCAGCTTCCGGACATATGATAGTAGATATGGGTGGTGGAACTAGTGAAGTGGCAGTAATTTCTTTAGGTGGTATTGTAGCTAATACTTCTGTACGCATTGGCGGCAATAAACTCGATAGTGCCATCACTGATTTTATTCGCAAAAAATATGGTTTAGCTATTGGTGAACAAACAGCTGAACAAATTAAGATTAAAATTGGTTCAGCTATGTATTTAGAAGATAAATTAGCTATGGATGTTCGTGGTCGGGATATGGTTTCAGGTTTGCCGCGAACAATTACCGTAACCTCTGATGATGTAACTGAAGCTATTCACGCAGAGTTGGAAGGAATCATTCAGGCTATTAAAACTGTTTTACAATCAACACCACCTGAATTATCGGCTGATGTTATAGATAAAGGCATGGTTTTGTCGGGTGGCACTGCTTTATTAAGGAATATAGACAAGCTTTTTACGCAAGCTACTGGTGTAACAGCTTTTGTGGCAGATGAAGCCTTACTTTGTGTTGCTAAGGGTACTGGCGTAGCGCTTGATAATCTTGAATCATATAAGCGTAGTATATTATCAGCTAAGTAACATAGTTTACTAGTTGCCATGTTATTGTTTCAGTTATTACTGTTACCATTATTCTGGTTAACCTGGCAGAGGCGTGATTTAACTATTTTGATTTTAGCGGCAGCTTTATCATCATATGTAATTCGTTTTAATATTGGTTCTATTCCCACCACTTGGCTGGAAATTGGTATTTGGTTTACTTTGGCAGTTATGCTGCTGCGTGGTGATTGGCGAGTATGGCAAAAAATAGATTATCGAAAATATTTATCATGGCTATTACCATTATGCCTATGGTTACTAGCTTGTTTTATTGGTGTAATAGTGGCCACAGATACTCGTTTAGCCTTAGGAGTTTGGAAAGGTTTTATTATTACGCCTTTATTGTTTAATTTTTTGATAATTACATTTTATTTAAACAACAATAATAATGATATTTGGTGGAAAAAAGTTATAGCAGCTCTTTTATTAGGTGCAGTTGGTACTTCTATTTTAGCTTGGTTACAAAGCTGGCTACTTGATTTACCGCGGTTGCAAAGTGGATTTGATTCACCTAATACTTTAGCTATGTATTTAAACCCTATATTAGTAGCCGCTACGGTTTGGTTTTTTTTAAAACATAAAACAATGATCACAGCAGAAAAATATTTTTGGCTGGGCGGTATTTTAATACTAGCTATTTCTGTTTTATTAACTAATAGTCAAACAGCTGTGGGTGCAGTTTTAATAACCCTTTGTTTTGTTGTTTTTTTACAGCGGCGACCGTCGTTAGCTAAATGGTTTAGTTGGCCTTTAATTTTATCAGGTTTAATAATTATTGGGTTAGTTTTAATTTGGCCTTATAATTTACCCTCAGGTCATATAAACCCTATTTATAATATAAGTTCCCGTGAAGTTAGGATGGTATTTTGGAGTCAGGCATTTGATTTTATAAAACAAAAACCGTTTACCGGTCTTGGTTTGGGACAATGGCAACCAGCATTTATATCAGTAGCTAAAGAAAAAGGCTGGTTAAGCATAAAAAACACAGGACTAGCCATTGAACTTCATTATTCCAGTTTGTACCCTCATAATTTATGGCTAACAACCTGGTTAGCCACAGGTTTTTTGGGATTATTAGCATTAATGTTTTTGTTTTTTAAAGTATTAATTAGAATAGATAGTGATATTAAACTTATTTGGTGGTCGGTTTTAGTTGTTCAGTTGCTACATGGGATTTTAGATACGACTATGTGGCGGAATGATTTGGCAGTTTTATTTTGGTTACCTATTATAGCATCATGGTCTCAAGATATAATTAAATCAATACAACCAACTAATTATGCCGGAAATTAAAATTATTGGACACGATAAAGTGAAGGAATATTTAATTTGCTCTCAGACCAAAGGTTTGTTAAATCACGCCTATTTGTTAATTGGACCAGAGGGTGTAGGAAAAAGATTATTGGTTGACTGGTTTGTTAGTCGGCTTTTATGTGAAAATAATTCGGCTTGTGGATATTGTCAATCCTGTAGCAGCCTAAACTTATCTCAATCCAGTGATGTTTTGGTTATTGAAAAATCTCCTGATAAGCAAGATATAACAATTAATCAAATTAGAGCTATAAAAAAATTTATTAATTTAGGATCTTTAACCGGTAATTGGCGAGTAGTGATAATTGATGGAGCTCATTACCTGAATCAGGAATCAAGCAATGCCCTACTTAAATCTTTAGAGGAACCGGTTAATAAAGTAATATTCTTTTTATTATCCTCGCATCCAACCGCCTTGTTACCAACTATTAAATCGAGGTGTTTTATTATACAACTTGGATTAGTAAAGAAAAAAGAAATTGAAAATTTACTACCCAAATATTTATCACCCAGCCAAATTAGATTAATTGCCAGTTTGAGTGGTGGTCGTCCGGGCAAGGCATTAAGATTAATAAACAACCCGGAGATTCTTAATAAATCTTTAGAATGTGCGGATTTATTATTGAATTTTTTAAAAAACAATCAGTATTATTTAGTAGTTAACTATTTAGAAAGTGAATTTAAGGAACAGACTGGTGATCAATCAACAAACCGTCAAAAAGCTCAGCAGCTTATTTTAGTGTGGCAGTCAGTAGTGAGAGATATTATTTTTCAAAAGTTGGGCCTTGATGATTATATTATTTACCAAACATTAAAATCAAATTATGAAAAATTAAATAAATTGAGGCTATTAGATATGTATTTGATTAGCAAACTTTTACAGCGGGCACAAGAAAAAATTCTAAATAACGCCAATATAAGACTGACTTTAGAATGGATCTGTTACAATTTTTTATTGTTTAATAAAGACACCTCTTTTCAAGGACAGTTAAATAATGTAAAATAATTTTGTTAACTATTTTATATACCTTATGAAAAAATTATTTACTGAAGCGCTTGATAAGTTTGATAAAGTTCGAGAACATTTAAAAACACAGCTCTCAGCTATTCGCTCTGGTAGAGCCATGCCGGCACTGGTAGAACAAATTAAGATTGAGGCCTATGGTACTATGACACCATTAATAGAATTGGCTGGAATTACTGCACCTGAACCTAGGATTTTAGTAATTAGTCCGTGGGATAAAAGCATTATTAAAGAAGTGGAAAAAGCCTTACAGATGTCTAATTTAGGAGCACAACCAGTTGTAGATGGTGTTGTTATTAGACTTAATTTTCCCGCTTTAACTGAGGAGCGTCGTAAAGAATTAGTCAAAATAGTTAACTCAAAATTGGAAGAGGCTCGTGTGGCAGTTAGAAATATTAGAGAAGAAATAATAAAGTCTTTTAAAGATAAAAAGAATACAGGCGAAATAAGTGAAGATGATTTTTTTGCTGCTCAGAAAGAATTACAGAAAATCATAGATGATCAGAATGAAATTATAAAAAAAATGGGTGAAGAAAAAGAAAAGGAGATAATGACTATTTAAAAATTAAAATTATCATGTTTATTACTATACTTACTTTCTTTATAATTTTGTTGGTTTTAGTTTTAGCACATGAATGGGGCCATTTTTTTGCTGCTCGAAAATTAGGCATCAAAGTTGAAGAGTTTGGTTTTGGTTTTCCGCCACGCTTAGCATCAATAGAAAAAGAAGGTACTCGTTATTCTTTTAATTGGTTGCCCCTAGGTGGTTTTGTAAAGCTTAAAGGAGAAAGTAGTGGTGATGCCAGTGAACCAGATAGTTTTGCCGCTCAAAAACCATGGCGTCGAACAATAGTTCTAGTGGCCGGAGTCACTATGAATATGATACTAGCCTTTATTTTATTGAGTTTAGGTTTTATGAGTGGTGTGCCGGTTTCGTTAACTGACGAAGAGGTTGCCCGGGCGCATGATGTAAAAATACAAATTGCTTATGTTTCCACGAAATCACCAGCTGCTGAAGCTGGTTTAAAAGTAGGAGATATTATTTTAAGTCTTGATGGTGAAATTTTTTCTAATTTAGAACAAACACAAGCCTATATTGCCTCACACTCAGACAGGCCAATAAATATTAAATTACAGCGTTTTAATAGTGAAATATCAACCGAGGTTCAGCCAGTATTATTACCTGAGGTGGCCGATAGGCCGGTATTGGGTATTTCTTTAGTCCAAACCGGAATCTTGACTTTCCCTTGGTATGAAGCCATTTGGCAAGGGGCTCGTGCTACCGTTGTTTTAACTAAAGAAATAGTTTTATCTTTTGGTTCATTATTTCGTAGTTTATTTGTATCTCGGCAGGTACCGGTTGATTTGGCTGGACCAGTTGGCATAGCGATTATTACCGGTCAGGTAGTTGATATGGGTTTTATTTATATTTTACAGTTCGCTGCGTTATTATCAATTAATTTAGCTTTGATAAATATATTGCCTTTTCCGGCATTGGATGGTGGCAGAGTATTATTTGTGATTATTGAAAAAATCCGTCGTAAGCCAACAGATGTTAAAATCGAAGCTATAGTACATAATATTGGTTTTGCTTTTTTGATGTTTTTGGTGATATTAATTACTTATCGTGATATTATGCGGATTTCCAGCGGCTTTTTTCAAAATATCTTTGGTGCTTAATTAAGAAATTTTTATATATATAAAAACTAGCTGATAGACATACATTATGGGTTTTAACATTTTTTAAATAAAAAGTTTGTCCGACTTTATAAAAATTATTAATTAATTATTAAGTAAATTATGTTTGAATTACCACAATTACCATATTCATTTGATGCTCTAGAACCTTACATAGATGCCAAAACTATGGAAATACATTATAGCAAGCATCATGCTACTTATGTGACTAAACTTAACGAAGCATTGGAGAAATCGGTCGAGTGGGCAGCTAAACAATTGGAAGAAATAGTAAAAAATTATCAATCAGCCCCTGAAAATATAAGAGGAGCTTTGCGTAATCATGGCGGCGGCCATTTGAATCATTCTTTATTTTGGCCTAGTTTAAGTCCGCAAGGCGGCGGTGAACCACAGGGTAAAATAGGAGAGTTAATTGCTGCTGATTTTGGTGATTTTATTAAATTTAAAGAACAGTTTATTAATGCTTCATTAAGTATTTTTGGGAGTGGTTGGGCTTGGTTAGTTAAAGATGCTAATCGCAAATTAGTTATTACAACTACACCAAATCAAGATAATCCAATAACACAAGGATTTACGCCCTTATTAGGTTTAGATGTATGGGAACATGCTTATTATTTAAAGTATCAAAACCGTCGTGCTGAATACATAGAAGCATGGTGGAATGTTATTAATTGGGAGTTAATATCAGAAAGATTATAAAATGTCCTTATTAGAAGTAAATAATTTATGTGTTAAGGCAGACAATAAAAACATACTGAATGGGTTAAATTTGAAAATTGAACAAGGAGAAGTTCACGCAGTTATGGGCCCTAATGGCTCTGGTAAAAGTACTCTAGCCTCTGTTTTAATGGGTCATTTTGGTTATGAAGTAATATCGGGTGGGATTTGGTTTTGTGGTCAGGATCTTTTACGATTAAAACCTGAAGAAAGGTCGTTTTGCGGTCTTTTTTTAGCTTTCCAGTATCCAATAGCCGTACCTGGTTTAACAGTTGAACATTTTTTACGCACTGCATTTAATGCCCATCGCGATAAAAAAGGAGAAAAAACTATAAAACCTCAAGAGTTTAGGCAATATATTCAGCCTGAACTTGAATTGTTAAAAATAAAAAATGATTTTTTGGATCGCTCTCTTAATGATGGTTTTTCTGGTGGTGAGAAAAAGCTTTTAGAAATACTACAATTGACAGTACTTAAGCCTAAATTGGCTATTTTAGACGAGACCGATTCAGGTCTTGATGTAGATGCTATGAAACTGGTAGCTAAAGCAGTTAATCATTTATTAAAGACTAAAATAGCTATGCTGGTCATTACCCATTATCAAAGGATTTTACATTATATTAAACCTACCCATGTGCATATTTTAACAGCTGGTAAAATAATTGAATCAGGTAATATTAATTTGGTTAAAAAAGTAGAGCGGGCTGGGTATAGACAATTTGAAATTGACAATGTTAAAGAATAATCATATTAAGATGATTAATCAATATAGTTATGGTTTTTTTGATGACATAAAACCTATTTATAGTATTCCGCCGGGCTTATCTTCAAGGGTGGTGGAGGAAATATCATTTATTAAAAATGAACCAGTTTGGATGCGAAAACTTAGGCTTAAGGCTTTAGCAGCGTTTAATAAGCGTATTGTGCCAAATTGGGGAGCAGATTTATCGGGTATAGATTTTCAAGCTATTTGTTATTATCTTAAACCATCAGAGCGCCAAGAAAGCACTTGGGAAAAAGTGCCGGAAAAAATTAAAAAGACTTTTGATAGGTTAGGCATTCCGCAGGCTGAACAGAAGTTTTTAAGCGGTGTTGGTGCACAGTATGATAGCGAAGCTGTTTATCATAATTTAAAAGAAGAATGGAAAAAACAAGGTGTAATATTTTTGGATATGGATTCAGGCTTGCGTGCTTATCCAGAAATTGTTAAAAAATATTTTGGCACGGTTGTGCCTTTAAATGATAATAAATTTGCTGCTCTTAATACTTCTGTTTGGAGTGGAGGAAGTTTTGTATATGTACCGCGTGGTGTGCAAGTAACAGTACCACTTCAGGCTTATTTTCGTCTTAATGCTCAAAATATGGGGCAATTTGAACGAACTTTGATAATTGCTGAGGAGGGTAGTGTGGTAAATTATGTAGAGGGTTGTACTGCGCCTGTATATGCGGTAGATTCTTTGCATTGTGCAGTAGTTGAAATAATAGCTAAACCTTATTCCCGGGTGCGTTATACAACCATTCAAAACTGGAGTAATGATGTTTATAATTTAGTTACCAAGCGCGCTATAGCCGAAGAGGGGGCAATTGTTGAATGGATTGATGGAAATTTTGGCAGTAAAGTGACTATGAAATATCCGAGTGTTTTTATGAAAGGTCGAGGCTCAAGGGCAGATGTACTTTCCTTGGCTTATGCTGGAAATGGACAACACCAAGATGCTGGTGCTAAAGCAGTTCATTTGGCAACGGATACCAGTAGTAATATAGTTTCCAAATCAATTTCCCGCGGTGGGGGACACACTACTTACAGAGGGTTATTACATATTGCAGCTCAAGCTAGTAATGCCCAATCAAAAGTGAAATGTGATGCTTTATTAATGGATGCGCAATCACGAAGCGATACTTATCCTACTATGGATATAAAAACATGTGATGCTCAGGTAGAACATGAAGCGGTTGTTTCCAAGGTAGGTGAAGAGCAGCTATTTTATTTGCGATCACGAGGTTTAAGCGAAAATGAGGCTACTGGTTTGATAGTTTCCGGTTTTATTGAACCTATCGCTCGTGAGCTACCTATGGAATATGCAGTTGAACTAAACCGACTTATTGAATTAGAAATGGAAGGTAGTGTAGGATGACAAAAATTTATAGTGGAAAATTTAATCGACAAGAATTAATTGTAGAACACAATCAAGTTGTACAAGTGGAGCCGTTATCTGTTGGCTTGGTAATTGCAAGATGTAAAGGAGATATTTGTAATTTAAAAGTTAATGTTAGCAAGGGTGTAGGTGTGCATTTTATTACCTCAGAGATAAACAGGGCTTTACAAATTACAGCAGAGGTAGAATCTAATAGCCAATTTACTGTGACTTTATTGGGAAAATTAAAACAACATTATAAATATGAGTTACAAGTTTCAATTAAATTGATTGGTACAAATTCACAGGTAAATTTGCAGGCACCATTAATTATGTCAAAGCAGAGTCAAACTGATTTAAATTTTACTATACAGCATTTAAACGCCCATTCGCGAGGACGAATAGTTGCTAGAAGAGTGCAAAAAGATTCTTCTTTTAGTAATTTGCTTGGCAAATTACTAATATCTGAGAACGGTAAAAATACCGATGCTTATTTATCAGATAAAACAGTTTTATTAGGCAATTTAGCTAAAGCAGTTTCTAGACCTGAGTTGGAGATTTTAACTAATGATGTAAAAGCTTCCCATGGAGCAACTATTGGACAATTATCAGCTGAGGAAATTTTTTATCTACGTTCACGTGGCTTAACAAAAAATAAATCAGAAAAGTTATTATTATCAGCCTTCTTGAATCCTGCATTAATTGGTGTACCATTAGATATAAGTACAGAATTTTTGTATGAAATATAAAATTGGATCAGCGCTTAAAGAGGACTTCCCAATTTTTACCCAGAATCGGGATTTGGTTTTTTTGGATAATGCTGCTTCTTGTCAGAAACCAGCAGTAGTGTTGGAGGCTATGGATAAATTATACCGGAATTTTTATGCCAATGTTCATCGTGGTTCTTATAATATAGCCGAAATAGTTACCAGTTTATATGAAGATGCTAGAGAAAAAATTGCCCGTTTTATAAACGCCGCTTCAGCTCGTGAAATAATATTTACTCGTAACGCTACAGCTGCTTTAAATTTAGCTGCACGTAGTTTAAGTATAGATTTTAGAGCCGGTGATATAGTTTTGCTGACCGAACTAGAACATCATGCCAGTTTGGTGCCCTGGCAGGAAGCTGGACATCGACATAATTTAAAACTCGAGTTTATTCCAGTGACACCAGATGGTCGCTTGGATATTAATAAGGCACGCCAGCAAATAAAATCTAAACCTAAAGTATTAGTTATGACCGCTATGTCTAATGTTACTGGTACGGTGACTGAAGTTGAGGAGTTAGTTGACCTGGCTAAAAAGGCTGGGGCTATTACTATTATTGACGCTGCCCAAGCAGTACAACATAAAAAAATTGATGTGCAAGAAATTAATTGTGATTTATTAGCTTTTTCCAGCCATAAGTTATTTGGCCCCTCAGGTTTAGGTATTTTGTGGGGACGAGAAGAATTATTAGAAAAAATGCCCCCTGTTGAATATGGGGGGCATATGATAAAAGAAGTAAATTATCAAACAGCCAGCTATGCTTCAATACCTGATAAGTTTGAAGCTGGTACCCCGCCAATAGCCGAGGTTATTGGTTTAGGAGCAGCAATTGATTTTATTAATCAAATATCAATGACTACAGTTGAAAGTTACGAAAAAGAACTTACAGCTTATTGTTTAGAACAATTTACCAAAATACCAAACCTTAAACTTATAGGCCCTAAAGACAATAAGAATCGTGGGGCTATTTTTTCTTTTGTGATTGATGGTCTTCATCCTCATGATTTGGCTACTATTTTAGATTCAATAGGAATAGCCATCAGAGCAGGTCATCATTGTGTTATGCCATTACATAGTAAATTTGGCATACCAGCCACGGCCAGAGCTTCTTTTACCATTTATAATGGAGAGGAAGATATGCAGGCTTTAATTTTTGGTTTAAATAAAGCCCGGCAAATTATTTCTTGATTTATGGATATTTATCAACAAAAAATAATGGATCATTACAAAAAACCTCGTTATCGTGGTACTATTAATAATCCAACTCATATTTCCGTAGAAAATAATTCTTTGTGTGGTGACAGAATAGAATTTCAGTTAAGTATTAAAAGAAAAAAAATTATTCAAGCTGTCTGGCAAGGTGAGGGTTGTGTACTTTCCTTGGCAGCGGCTGATGTTATTGCTGAACATATACAAAAAATACCTCTAAATCAAGTTTCAATTATTAATGAAGAATGGCTTTTAGGTGAGTTGGGGGTAAAGCCAAGCCCTAGCCGCTTAAAATGTGTATTATTACCTTTAATTGCTCTTAAAAAAGCTTTAACTAATAATTAACTATTAAATAATATGTTAGGTTTTATAATTAATTTAGAAAAAGCCACTTTAGATAATCAAAATTTTAGACAGGTATTATATACTGCCAAGAATAGCCAGCTAGTTTTAATGTCTTTGTTACCCGGTGAAGATATAGGTGAAGAAGTTCATAATTTAGATCAATTTATTAGAATTGAATCCGGACAAGGTTTAGCGATCCTTAATGGCCGTGAGTATCAGTTATTAGATGGTAGTGCCGTAGTGGTGCCCGCTGGTTTAAAACATAATATTGTCAATACCGGCACAGATCCTTTGAAGTTGTACACTGTTTATAGTCCACCAGAACATAAAGATCAGGTTATTAGAAGAACTAAAACAGAAGCGCTTGCAAACGAAGAACATTTTGACGGACAAACAACAGAAAATTAACTAAGATCTTGGCTATAATCAGCTGTTAAAGCAGAAATTAAACCAACACCGGCATGAAAGAAATGTTCAGGTATTTCCAAATGAAAAATATCACCTAAATTTGGCCAAATTAAACCTAACATCATTAAAACTAAATTAAAAACAGCTACAACGGTTAAATATTTTTTAAGTTGTAGTTGTTTAGGTTCTTTATCTAGACTGATTTTTAAACCAAGAGCGCCAATTACTAAATAACAAAAACTTTGGAATAAATCAAATTGAACCAAATACATTAAATTTGGTTTAAAAAACCCTAATAAACCAAGACTAGTAAATATCACCCCAATTATAAAAGATATTAAACGAGCCATATGTTTAGTATACTTGTTATAAAAATTTTATGCTACAATTTATAATATGGAACAAAAAGTCTGTGTTATCGGTGGAGCTACCTGGGATGTACTTTTTACTACTTCTCAGGCTGATATTATTAATGTTCATGGCAGGCGTACTGAACCAGTTTTAGCCTTTCCTTATGGCGGTAAAGTTGATGCTTTAGAGGTGATATATGGTTTCGGTGGTGGGGCTGCAAATGTGGCAGTTGGTTTATCTTACTTGGGAGTGGAAGTAGATATTATTACCCGTCTGGGTCGTGATTGGCGGGGTAATGAAGTGATAAAAAATCTGCGTAAATTTGGAGTTAATGTTAAGAATGTACAGAAAGATAATCATTTAAAAACAGCACTAGCTTTTATTGTTACTGCCGGACAAGGACATGATCATGTAGCTTTTGTGGCCAGAGGAGCCTCAGTAAATTTAACCATACCATCTAAATTATCTGAGAAGTATCGGTGGATTTATGTTACGGCTTTAATCATGCCTGATTGGCACAAAAAATTAATTCGACTTTTTTCTTATTTAAATTCCCGTGGAATAAATATATTTTGGAACCCCGGTTCCGCTCAATTAACAGAACCAACCAAGATTATTAGTTTACTAAAGTATGTTACTGTTTTAGATTTAAATAACGATGAGGCTAATATTTTATTAAAAGCCATGAAGCAAAAAGCGGAACATAAAATACCAATTCAACTGAAAAAAATTCGTTCTCTTGGACCTGAATTGGTTTTAATTACGGCTGGAAGGGGTGGAGCATATTTGTATGACGGCAACAAGATTATTTATCAGCCAATTTATGGAATTAAACCTGTGAATACGACTGGTGCCGGTGATGCTTTTGGTTCTGGTTGGTTAGCAGGTTATTTAGCTTCTGGGCATAATTTAAAAGTAGCTATGCAATGGGGTATGCTAAATTCAAATTCAGTTATTTTGCATCCCGGAGCGCAAAAAGGATTATTAAGTTTAAGTACTTTACCAAAATTTCGTGCTATTTATGATCCACAATAGCGTACCAATTGAAGTTTCTGCTCGCCATATTCATTTGTCAGCTAAGCATTTAGCAAAGTTATTTGGTAAGTCGTATAAATTAAAAGTTTATCGTCAAATATCACAACCAGGACAGTTTGCGGCTCGTGAATTTGTAACCATAGTTGGCAAACGCGGAAAAATAAAAGTTAGAGTAGTGGGACCTACTAGAAAAAATACTCAGGTAGAGCTAACAATCACAGACTGCCGACAATTAGGCCTTGAACCAATTTTAAGTGTTTCTGGTAATTTAAAAGGTAGCTCGGGATGTATTTTACGAGGACCAGCCGGCAACGTCAATCTTAAGAGAGGTGTGATAGTAGCTCAGCGTCATTTACACATCTCTCCTATTCAGGCAAGGAAATATCATCTTAAACATGGAGATCTTATTTCTATTAAGACTAAAGGATTAAGATCAGTTACTTGGCATAATGTTTATGTACAGAGTCGGGCTAAGATTGATGAGTTGTCTTTTATGTTGGATACCGATGAAGCTAACGCAGCTGGTTTGACCGGCGGTGAACAAGGAGTAATTATTAATAAATAGTTTATGCCTCCAAAGTTAATAAACGAAAAAAATATTTTAGTCCTTAATGCAGGCAGTGCTACTTTAAAGTGGGCTTTGTTTCAGTCTGAAAGTTTGGTTGAAACTGGTCGTGGTACAGTAGAAAGAATTGGTGAAAAAAATAGTTTTGCTGAATGGCGATTATATGGTCGCTTGGGTATAAAAAAATTAAGATTTAAAAATCATCAACAAGCTGTAGCTTATGTGTCTAAAATGTTAGCTTGGCATAAATTATTAAAAAACATCAATTTATTAGGTCATAGAATTGTTCATGGCGGTAGTTTATTTATTAAACCAACTACTCTGACATTCAAAAATATTAAGTTACTGGAAGGTTTAAATAATCTAGCGCCGCTTCATAATCCATTACAATTAGCAACCATCAGGGCAGCAGCTCAATTATTTGTAGGAGTTAAACAGGTAGCTGTATTTGATACTGCTTGGTTTGCTGGTTTACCAGAAGAAAGTCGTATTTATGGATTACCTCGTGTATTAACTCAAAAGTATGGCCTAAAAAGATATGGTTTTCATGGTTTATCTCACAGTTATGTTACAAAAGAAGCAGGTAAAATTTTAAATAAATCACATAATCAACTCAATTTAATTACTTGTCATTTGGGCAGCGGTAGTAGTGTAGCTGCTATTCGGGCCGGTAAACCAATTGACACCTCTATGGGTTTTACACCGCTTGAAGGGGTACTTATGTGTACTCGAGCCGGTGATTTAGATCCTGGTCTGATTTTGTATCTTTTACAACAAAAAGGTATTTCAATTAAGAAATTAGAACAGATACTTAATTATGAATCGGGTCTTAAGGGGATAGCTGGAATAGCTGATATGAGAGAAGTAATGATGCGGGCAGGTTATGAAATACTAGGTTTTAAGATTCAAAAAAAATATAGTAGAAATGAACAAAAAAACGCTCACAAAGCTTTAAGGATTTATTTATATCGTTTGCAAAAGTATATTGGAGCTTATGCAGCTATTTTGGGAAGTGTAGATGCTATTGTTTTTACTGGTGGTATTGGCGAGCGTAATGAAGTAATTCGTAATTTAACTATGAGTGGTTTGCCAATACTTAAAGATATTCCTGTTTTAACTATACCAACTAATGAAGAGTTAGCTGTTGCTCTAGAAATTAAAAAATAACTTTTTATATAATCATATATAGCAATAAATAGGTATTTTTGTATAATATATATATGGGTCAAAAATCTTTAAAACTTGAAATTTTAGAAAAAATGTCACAGCTGGTTACTGCGGGGTTTGGTTTAGTAGCGGCCTTAGCTTGGAATGACGCGATTCAATCTTTATTTAAATTAATTTTTCCTCAACAATCAGAAGTTTGGGCTAAATTTATCTATGCCATTTTAATAACTGTTATAGTGGTAATTATTACTATGCGATTGAGTGATTTGATTAATAAAGTTAAAGAACAAATTGTTGTTGAAAAAGTTAAAGAAAATGATCAAAATCAATAGACTTAACTGGAAAATTGGTGGAGAAGCGGGTTATGGCATACTTTCAGCCGGAGAAATTTTTGCTTATGCCTGTTTGCATGGCGGTTTGGAAACTTTTGCTTATTTGGAATACCCTTCACTGATACGCGGAGGTCATAATACTTATCAAGTTTGGGTACGCGAAGATAATGTACAATCACATAGTTCACATATAGATTTATTAGTAGCCTTAAACAAAGAAACAATAGAAAAACATCTTCATGAATTGGTGCCGGATGGTGGCTTAATTTATGACGAAAATGATAATACTTTACGAGAATATGCCTGTGCTACACGTCAAAAAAATTGCTTTGCTGTACCAATGGCGGATTTGGCTAAACAAGCAGGTGGTCAAAAAGTAATACGTAATATGGTAGCGGTGGGTAGCAGTTTTGGTTTAATAAATTACCCTTATAATTATTTGTTTGATTTAATTGCTAGGTTTTTTGAGAAAAAAGGTTCTAAAATTATTGAACTTAATCAATTAGCCGCTAAAGCTGGTTATGATTATGTTAATCATAAATACTCCAGTCAATTTGAATATAAACTTAAAGTTCGTCGAATTAATAACCCCAAAATATTAATTAATGGTAATGAAGCCATAGCTTTAGGGGCTATAAAAGCTGGTATGAAATTTTATGCGGCTTATCCAATGACACCAGCCACTTCTATATTACATTATTTAGTGGCACAAGAAAGGAATTACAATTTAGTGGTTAAACAAACTGAAGATGAGATTGCTGCTATAAATATGATAGTAGGAGCTAGTTTTGCTGGAGTCAGGAGTATGACAGCAACTTCTGGAGGAGGCTTTTCCTTAATGACTGAAGCTTTAGGTTTATCTGGTATGACTGAATGTGGTACCGTAGTAGTAATAGCTCAACGCCCGGGCCCTGCTACTGGGCTTCCTACTTGGACTGAACAAGGTGATTTAAGATTTGCTTTGCACGCTGGCCAAGGAGATTTTCCGAGAGTTGTTTTAGCACCGGGCGATCCAGAAGAGTGCTATGAGCTTACTTTTTTAGCTCATAATATAGCTGATAAATATCAGTTACCAGTGATTATCTTGACTGATAAATATTTGGCTGAGGCCAGACAAACAGTACCGTTATTTAATCAAGATAGTTTAAGGATAGATCGGGGAGAGTTAGCCGATACGAATAGATTAGCAGTAGATGCCAGATTCGTACGTTATGCTGTAACAATGTCGGGCGTGAGTTCGCGTTCTTTGCCTGGTCAAGCTGGTGGAATTTTTACAGCCAATAGTGATGAGCATGATGATACAGGTTTAGCTAACGAGGAAGCTAAAGTAAGAACTATCCAATTGGAAAAAAGAATGAAAAAAATACAGTCACTGCGTGCATATATTAAAGAACCAATAAAATTATATGGTTTAGAGGGAGCCGATATTACTTTAGTTGGTTGGGGAAGCACTAAGGGCCCTATATTAGAAGCTATAAAAGCATTAACAGGCGAAGGTAAGCAAGTTAATTTCTTGCAAGTTCGGTGTTTTGAACCTTTTCCAGTTAAGGAGGTTGATTCTGTTTTACGCCAAGCTAAACAGAGGATTTTGATTGAAAATAATTATTCCGGGCAATTAGGTGGCTTGATTCGTGAGAAAACCGGTATTGATATTGCCGAAAAAATTTTAAAATATGATGGTCGGCCAATTAATCCTGAAGAAATAATAAATTATGTCAACGGGTAAAGATTTTGAAACTGGTCAATTTCCCACTTGGTGTCCGGGTTGTGGGGACTTTGGTATTTGGACAGCTCTCAAAAATGCTTTTGTTGAACAAGGTTTGGCGCCTTATCAAATTTGTGTAGTATTTGGCATCGGTTGTTCGGGTAATATGGCCAGTTTTCTAAATGTTTACGGTTTTCATGGATTACACGGTCGTAGTATTCCAGTGGCTACAGCTATTAAATTAGCTAACCATAAATTACCTGTAGTGGCGGTGGGTGGCGATGGTGATGGTTATGGTATTGGCTTAGGGCATTTAATTCATGCTATGCGTCGTAACGTGGATATAACATATGTGGTTCACAATAACCAGATTTATGGACTAACTAAAGGACAAACTTCACCCACCACTGAACATGGTGTTGTTACTAAATCTACACCCTTCGGGGCTATTGAAATGCCAATTAATCCAATTGCGTTAGCTATAGATACGGGCGCGACATATGTGGCTAGAGGATTTTCTGGTAATGTTAAACAATTAACTGAATTAATTATTGGCGCTATGAAACATAAAGGTTTTGCGCTGATTGATGTTATGCAACCTTGTATAACTTTTAATCATCTTAATACATTTCACTGGTTTTATCAAAGGATTTATGAACTTGATAAGGAAGGTCATAATCCTGTTGATAAAGCCAAAGCTTGGGCCCGGGCAATGGAATGGCCCACACAATTATCTGTAGATGAAAATAGAATTGATAAGATTTTCACCGGTCTTTTTTATCAGGAATACCGAGCAACTTATGAATCACAATTACCACAACTTCAAAATCAGGCATTAGTTGAACAATCAATTGATGATATAAATATTCAACCATTATTAGAAAAATTGGCTTAGATATATAAAATGTCTAATCTTAAAAAATGGCAGATAGCCGCCTCAATTAATAATGATATTTTAAGCAGGTTTCCAGAATTAAACCCCGTTTTACTCCAGCTCTTGTGGAATAGAGGTTTAACAAACCAAGAAGCTATTGATGAGTTTTTAAATCCAGATTGGGGACAAGATATACACGATCCTTTTTTATTTCGTGATATGAAAAAGGCGGTAGAGCGTATTTATGAAATAATTGGTGACAATCAAAAAATTGGCGTTTTTGGAGATTATGATGCTGATGGAGTATGCGCGGCAGTTATATTAGTTTTAACTTTAAGAAAATTAGGTGCGAGTATTGAAATTTATTTACCACATCGTGAAAGAGAAGGTTACGGTCTCAATGAAGAAGCTATACGTTATTTTCAAGAAAAAAAGATTAGACTAATGATTACCTGTGATTGTGGAGTGACCAATGTAAAACAAATTGATTACGCTCTTAAGCTGGGTATTCAAACAATAGTTACTGATCATCATCAACCATCGGATTTGTTTCCACCAGCTTTAGCTATTTTACACCCCAGTTTACATAAGGAATCTTATCCTTTTAAATTACTTTCGGGCGGAGGAGTAGCTTTTAAATTAGTGCAGGGTTTACTGCGTTATGAGGGTTGTCAATTATCTGAGATAGAAAAAGAAGCTCATGAAAAATGGTTAACTGAATTAGTAGCCATATCCACTATAGCTGATATGGTTAAACTCGTTGGCGAGAACAGAACTTTAACTAAGTATGGTTTGCAGGTATTAAGGAAAACAAAAAGATTAGGTTTACGAAAATTAGTGGAAATAGCAGGCTTAAGATTTTCCGAAATTGATTCATGGGCTATAAGTTGGCAATTAGCGCCTCGTATTAATGCGGCAGGAAGAATGGATCATGCCAATGCTGCTTATGCCTTATTAACTTCTGAAGATGAACAAGAAGCAACAGAATTGGCACGCTCTATTAATTTGGCTAATACCGAGCGACAAACAGTAACAGAAACAATGCTAGCTCAGGCTATAGAACAAATAGGTGAGCCGCCAACTAAATCTTATTTAGTTCAAGCTTTTCAACCAGGGTGGCCTTTGGGTTTAGTTGGTTTAGTGGCTGGTAAATTAGTATCATATTATAACAGACCGGCTTTAGTTATGTGCCAATCAGGTGATAAAATTGCTGGCTCTGGTCGTGCTGGTATAGGCAACTTTGATTTAGCGGCAGCTTTAAAAAAATGTTCCGAACTTCTTATAAGTTATGGTGGACATAAAGAGGCCGCTGGATTTTCTTTGAAAAAAGAAAATTTTGAATTATTTATTGCTAAAATGCAAGATATTGCGGCTGAATATTTGATTCAGGAAGATTTAACTCCGGTTTTAGATATTGATGCAGTTTTGCATTTTAGTCAAATTACTTGGGAATTGGCAGAATTAATTTTACAAATGGAGCCTGTTGGTCAGGGCAATCCCTTGCCTAAATTTGTCAGTTTGGGCGTCAAAGTAATTAATGTGCAGCCAGTTGGTGGATTTGGTCAACATTGGCGAATAGAGCTTGAGCAAAATGGTGTAAAACAAAAATTTATTTGGTTTAGGGCTATTGACAGAGAAATTACTTTATTTGCCGGAAATAAAATTGATGTGGCTTATGAAATTGGTATTAATCAATGGAATGACATACGCCAATTGGAACTAAAAATAGTAGATATTAGAAAAATTGATTCATAATATATATATGCCTGATAAATTAATCATTCATACAGATGGAGGTGCACGCGGCAACCCCGGCCCGGCAGCTATTGGAGTAGTAATTGAAAATGAATCCGGTGAGGTTTTATTAAACGTTAGCCGTTATATTGGTCAAACTACTAATAATCAGGCAGAATATCAAGCTGTTTATACTGCCTTAAAAGAAGCTAAAAATTTAGGTGGCAAAATTCTAGATATTTACCTGGATAGTGAACTGGTAGTGAAACAGCTTAAATTAGAGTATAAGGTTAAGAACAAAGAATTGGCACCTATTTTTATGAAAGTCTGGAATCTGGCACAAGAATTTAAGTCTATAACTTGGCGACATATCTTGCGTGAAAAAAATATAAAAGCTGATAAATTGGTAAATGAAGCGCTTGATAAAAAAATATCAAAATAAAAACGCAAGACTTTGGTGTTCTTGCGTTTAAGTTTAATATAATTTATTTTATAAGAATCATTTTTTTAGTTTCTTGGAATATACCAGCTTGGAGCTGGTATATGTAAATTCCGGAATTCATATCACTGGCATCAAATTTTACTTCATAAACACCAGAAAACTGATGTTTATTAATTAAATTTTTAACTTCTTGTCCTAGTAGGTTATAAACAGTAATTTTAACCTGAGATGCTTCAGGAAGCTGATAGCGAATTATTGTTACTGAATTGAAAGAATTAGGGTAGTTTTGTTCCAGAGCATATATTGTTGGTGGTTGAACAGACATACTAATTATTTCGGAATATTTATAACCTCCCTCAGTATCTATCTGTTTGAGTCGGTATGAATAATTTCCCGGCAAAACATTGGCGTCCACAAAATTATAAAATTTTGGCGAATTACTGATATTGTTTCCTGGTACAAAACCAATAATCTCAAAACCATTATTTTCGATTTGTCTTTCAATCTCAAAACCATAATTGTTAATTTCGGTGATTGTAGTCCAGTTTAATACGATATCGCGGCCAATTATTTTACCGGTAAAATTAGTTAGTTCAACCGGCACTGGATTGTCAATAGAAAAGTTTAAGTTAACAGTATGGTCAGTGAATTGGGTCGCTTTGATAATTGATTTGATGGAATATAATCCCGGAACAGGATTTAACAGAATTATATTTTCATCAGTATAAACATACTGAAGGAACCCAATGGAAAATGACCAGTTTTCTCCAATAATCTGATAATGGGCCATGCGATTATAAACTGTATCGCCAAGCGGACTAATTATAACTAAATTGAAAGCCAGAGCGTTGGGTGGTGGAATAACGTATTTTAAAACACCGCTAAATATAAAAGGAAAGGTATTCCAATTTTGTAATAATGATCTGGTGTTTATTATCACAGTATCGCGCCAAGGGTAAACTTCATAACCTGTGCATAATTGATGTTTACGCCAGACATCGGGCCAATTTTCTGTGCAATTGTTAAATTGTTTTATTTCGTTTTGTACTTCGGTTATAGTTATATGAGTTTGTGGGGTTAATTTAGTCAACAAACTCAAAATTATAATAATTGTTAAGGTTTTCATTTTTATACTCCATATTTTTTGAATTTTTATTTATAAATTGTTATTAGCATATAAAGTATAATAAATCAATAAATCAGGTATAACAAAACCCCCTTTAAAATGAGGGTTTTTTGATGCGGTAGCTTGTACCAATTTTGTAAGCCGAATTCTGTACTCTATATAAAATTTTTAGAGTGGCGATTATCTATCTTGGTTCCTTTTCACAAAGGAACTCTAGCTATCAACCCGGTCCGTAAATCGGACCCTATTTGATATTGCACCGGACAGAGTTTGCCTAGCCGCGACTGTTACCAGCCGCGCTGGTAAGCTTTTACCTTACCGTTTCACCCCTTACCTCACTATCGTGAGGCGGGACTATTTTCTGTTGCACTTGTCCTGCGGCTTAATTTCTCAAGCCAACGGCTGCTATTAGCAGTTGTCCTTCCCTTTTTAAAAAGCGGGAACACTATGGTGTTCGGACTTTCCTCTCAGGCTCAAAAGCCAGAGCAATCGCCCAAATTGGTGACAAGCATAAAAAAATTAGCACATGATTCGTGATTTGTCAATGAATTGCGCTATAATAAATATACCTTTATGAAAAGAAGCCAATTAATTTTTTCCACTATTTCTTTGCCCATTGATTATTTTATGTTACTGGGGGCTGGTTTACTGGCTTATGAATTAAGATTTGAATCTTTTATTAGTACTAGCTTGCCAGTTAGATTTGAATTACCATTAAATAGCTATATTCGTTCCTTAACCATTACGGCGGCTGTTTGGTTGATTTTATTTGCTGTGGCCGGACTTTATAATATCCAACGTCCATTAAAATTTTCACAAGAGTTGGGTAAAATATTTTTAAGCTGTACTGCCGGTTTGGCTTTAATTATTATTCTGTTTTTCTTTAATCCAAATTTATTTAATTCACGCTTTATTGTTTTGGCTGGTTGGTTATTTAGTATTTTATTAGTTTCATTAGGTAGACTGATTTTAAGATTAACCCGAACTGCTTTATATCGACGCGGTATTGGTGTAATTAATGTATTATTAATAGGTAAGGATGCGGCTACTTTGGAATTAGAAAAATATTTTATTACTAAACCACAACTTGGTTTTAAAATAGTAAAGAGAGTAGATCCTATTCAATTGGATATAGCTCGTGATGCAATCGGCGTAGATGAAGTTTTAGTGGGAGATATTAATTTAGATCGAAATAATAATTTACAGATTCTGGAATTTTGTTTAGCTAATCATTTAGGTTTTAAATATGTAGCTGATATGTTTGAAGCTCAAAGCCATAATGTGGTTAGTCATACTTTAGCCGGTTTGCCGGTAATTGAAATTAAACGTACGGCTCTTGATGGTTGGGGTAGAGTATTAAAAAGATTGTTTGATATTATAATAGCTGTAGTAATGTTAATTATATTAAGTCCATTACTATTACTGCTGGCTATATTAATTATCATTGATTCAGGTCCCCCGATATTAGTTAAACTAGAAAGAGTTGGTGAAGCGGGTAGTAAATTTCAAATGTTTAAATTTCGTTCCATGATCAAAAATGCTGCCGCTATGAAAGCTGAATTGATGCCTTATAATGAAAGATCCGATGGACCTTTGTTTAAAATGACTAATGATCCTAGGATTACTAGAGTTGGACGATTTTTAAGACGAACCTCTTTTGATGAGCTTCCTCAACTTTGGAATGTAATAAAAGGTCAAATGTCTTTGGTGGGTCCTAGGCCCCATGAACCAAACGAGGTAGCTAAATATGAATTAAGGCATCGTAAATTGCTTAATATCAAACCGGGTATGACTGGGCTGGCTCAAATTTCTGGGCGATCTGGTTTAAGCTGGGAAGAAGAAGTTAGGCTTGATATGTTTTATGTGGAAAATTGGTCAATTAATCATGATATATTAATACTTATGAAAACATTAATAGTTATTTGGCAAAAAAGTGCCGGCATTTGATTTATGAAAGTGGCTTTAGCTCATGATCATTTAAATCAAATCGGTGGGGCTGAAAGAGTCTTGTCTGAGTTTCATAATATGTACCCTGAGGCTCCTGTTTTTACTTTACTTTATGATCAGGCAGCGGTAGGAAATTATTTTAGTGATTGGGACATTAAAACTTCCTTTTTATCTAAACTTCCCGGCGGCATACGCTGGTTTAAATGGTATGTTTGGTTGATGCCCACAGCTGTAGAACAACTCGATTTATCAGGTTATGATTTAGTCATAACTTCAGCCTCAGCGTTTATTAAAGGTTTAATTGTTAAGCCTGAAGTCATAAATATTTGTTATTGCCATACACCAACTCGTTATTTATGGAGTGATTCTCATCAGTATACCTCTGATTTACCAGAGCCAAAGTTAATAAAAAAATTTTTACCATTAATACTTAATTATCTACGGCAGTGGGATTATGTAGCTTCCCAAAGAGTGGATTATTATGTGGCTAATTCCCAATTTGTAGCTCGCCGTATTCAAAAGTATTATCAACGTCAAGCTCGTGTTATTTATCCGCCTGTTTATATGCCATCAATTAAATTACAAGAACCTGAAGATTATTTTTTACTAATTTCCAGATTAAGGCCATATAAAAGAGTAGATTTAGCTATTAAGGCCTTTAATAAAATGAATATACCCTTAAAAATAATTGGCACCGGAGAACAAGAAGCTAGTTTACGAGCTCTGGCTAAAAGTAATATTGAATTTTTAGGTCATGTATCAGATGAAGAAAAATTTTATTATTTATCCCGTTGTCAGGCTCTTATTCATCCCCAAGAGGAAGATTTTGGTATTACTGCTGTTGAAGCTAATGCTTGCGGCCGCCCGGTAATTGCTTATGGTTCTGGTGGAGCCTTAGAAACAATTAAGCCTGATGTCAGTGGTTGCTTTTTCTCTGAACAAAGCTGGGAATCATTGGCTGACGCGGTTATCCATTTTCGTTATCAACAATACGACCCGGTAGCTATTCAGAAACAAGCTGAAAAATTCTCTATACAAAAATTTAGAGATAATTGGTATAGTTATTTGTCAGAATTAAAAATTCAATAACCTATGAATGTAGTTATTGATTTACGTTGTTTACAGGATAAATGGAGAACCGGAGTAGGGGAATATACTTGGCAGATTTTGTCTCAGTTAAAAAATTGGTCTGATTTAAAAATAAACGGATTTTTAAATGCTATTGGTCAGATTGATTTACCCCAAGATTTAAATAATGTTCTAAGGATAACGCGGGGACGTATACCTAATAAATTAATGAATCTTAAGTTTTTTTGGCGCTGGGGGGCTGGGCTTGATGAATTAGCTAGTCATTCTGGAAAAGTCGATTTACTTTGGTTACCTAATCCTGGTTTTGTAAATATCAGAAGCAATATACCCACCCTGCTTACTATTCACGATATTTCATTTATTCATTGGCCAGAATTTTTTCCACATAAAGGAAGGTGGTGGTTTTTTCCGGCAGTACGTCGTTTTTTATCCTCAGGATTACCAGAGAGAAGCTTGATAGCCTGTGTATCTGAACATACAGCAGCTGATGTTAAACAGTTTTTTCCTAAATTGGCGTCAAAAATTCGCATAGTACCACCAGGTTTGAATGAAAAATATTTTATACCAGTAACAAAAGAAAAGTTAATCAGTGTCAAAAAAAAGTATAATTTACCGGAGAAATTCCTGTTATCTTTAGGTACGGTTGAGCCGAGAAAAAATTATCAAACCTTGTTACGAGCTTATGAAATATTAGCTGGTATAAATTCAAATACTCCGGAACTGATTATAGCCGGAGGTTGGGGTTGGCGATATAGTAAAATTAAAAAAATACACGAAAAATCTCAATTTAAGAATAAAATTAAATTCATTGGTTACGTGGCTGATGATGACAAGCCTGCTCTTTATCAGTTGGCTAGTATTTTTTTATTTCCATCTTTATATGAAGGCATAGGTTTACCACCCCTAGAAGCTATGGCCAGTGGTTGTCCGGTAATTGCTAGCCATACCTCTTCTTTACCAGAGGTTCTTGGTGAATCGGCTATTCTGTTGCCACCAGATTTACCAGTTGCTTGGGCTCAAACAATTAATTGGTTGTGGGTGGATAATGCCGAACAAAATAAATTATCAGTTTTAGGTAAAAAACAAGCCAGTAAATTTTCTTGGTCTAGAACAACAGCTGCCTATCACACTCTTTTTGAAGAATTAATAAATTTATCATGAATATTTTAATTGATGCCCGACTTTACGGACTTCAACATCGCGGTATAGGTAGATATATAATGGAATTAGTTCACGGTTTAGCTACCGACCCGGGAATACACCACTATTCATTGTTAGTACAAGAAGGTGATCAGTCTTTATTTACCAATATAGGATCATTTTTTAACACTTATCCAGTCCAAGCTCGTATTTATAGTATTAAAGAACAATGGGAAATACCCAATTTGATTAACCGTTTAAAACCTGATCTTGTTCATTTTCCTCATTTTAGCGCACCATTTTTTTGTCCAAGGCCATTTGTTATTACTATTCATGATCTTATTCTTCATCATATGCCAACGGAACGAGCCTCAACCCTACCTGGACCTTTTTACTGGAGTAAAATATTAGCTTATCGTGTACTGCTTAGGCGTTTAACTAAACAAGCTGCGTGTATTATTACAGTTAGTCAGACAGTAGCTAATGATATTAGCCAATATTATCCTGATTGTAAAGATAAAATAAAAGTTATAAAATTAGCTCCAACCAAATTACCAAAAATTAAAAAATTTAAATCTGATAAACCATATTTATTAATGGTGGGGGCTATGTATCCTCATAAAAACATAGAAAACTGTGTAC
The DNA here is from genome assembly GCA_937929825.1 of uncultured Patescibacteria group bacterium. Lineage (GTDB taxonomy): Bacteria > Patescibacteriota > Patescibacteriia > Veblenbacterales > UBA10138 > UBA10138. The sequence continues at coordinate 9,113 of CALFUV010000003.1, read as the reverse complement.
GTGCAGTGGCTTTACTAAGAAAAAAAATACCCGATTTAGAACTATGGTTAGTAAGTAAAGAAGATTTTTTTAGCCGAAGATTAAATACTGAGCTTAAGGTTGCCGGATATGATAAATGGGTTAAACAAATAACGGACGTTTCAGACTCTGAGCTGGCTAGTCTTTATCGAGGTTGTTTGGTTTATCTTATTTTATCTTTTCAGGAAGGTTTTGGTTTAGGAGCAGTTGAAGCATTAAGCCAGCAAGCTATAGTGGTAGCTTCTGATATACCAGTTTTAAAAGAAATTTTAGGACAAGCAGCTATTTATGCTAAACCCGAAGAGCCTATGGCTATTGCTCAAGCTGTAGAAAAATCTTTATTACCGGCTATACGAAAAGAATTAAGTTTTCAGACTAATAAAATACTAAAAACTTATTCTTGGCAAGAAACAGTTAAACAAACGAAATTAGTTTATGAAAGTTGTCAAAACAAACTAAGAAGTTATTAATTTTCAAGCTAATTTAAGTATACTCAATATTAATTGATGAAAGTTGTCTGATTCCTTATACTTAAGAATATGTCCAGAACTAAGAAAAGATTATCATCAAAAACTGATAAACCATTAGATAATATTCATTGGCCTTGGTGGCAATTATTTATTGATGAAGGTGAAATAAAATTAAGTGGACGCGAACAAGTGAAGTTGTCTCGTCACGTAATTAATCTTCGGTCTGCTATTGATAGGCGCAAAACATCTTCTGCTTCATTATCATCTAAAGAAGTAATTAATACTAGGCCAGAGATTAATTTTCTTAAACCTTTTGATAAAAATAATTATTCTCTTTATGGTTTTATTAAAAAACTTGGTTTAATTTGGCCTACCGGTCGTGATTTAAGTTTATGGTTAGTTTTAGAAATCATTATCTGGTTAATGGATTTATTCTGGCTTTTAGGTTTAACATTATTATTTAAATTACATCAGGAATTTTGTTGGCTTATGAGATCTGTTGGTCAGGATATTAAATTATTTTTTAATATAGTACAAAGTGTTATTCAGGTTCCTTTTTTGTTAATTAAGATTAAAACAGGTCAGAGATACAAACGATATTTTTCCATAGCCAATAAAAACTCTTTAGTCAAGTTATCGGCTTGGCGGCAGGCAATATTTTTTTTGATTTTAGCTTTTGTAGTTATTTTACCTCTTAAAGGTGTGGCCACTTGGCAAAATTTAAATAATCGTGGTTATGAATTAATTAATTTAACCAATAGTGGTTTTCAGGGGCTGGAAAAGGCCGGCAGTTTAATAGCTGCTGGTAATAGTCAATTAGCTCAAGAGCAATTAATATTGGCTAAAGAGTCATTTGAAAAAGCACAAGCTTCAGCTCAAGGGTTAAACGGTGAATTATCCGGTCTAATAGGTAAATTACCATTAGCAGCGGGTAAACTTGAGGCTGCCCGTCTAATTATATCAGCCAGTCAGGAAATAACGGAAGCAGCGGTATTAGCAGCAAATACTTTGACTGAATTGAATAATCTTGAAACAAATGGAATATTTAATCTGACGTCAAGTTTAAATATTCTAAGTCAAGCTACGACTGATATTAAACTTCGTCTTAGTAAAGCCAGCCAACACCTAAATCAAGTTGATGTATCTAGCCTGCCGGCAGATTATAATAAAGCATTAACTATCGTACGTCAGCAATTAACTGAGTTGGAAGTAAATTTGAATTCAATACTATCAGTACCACAACTACTACGTCAATTATTAGTTACTAATGAGCTCCGTACTTACGTAATTATTTTTCAAAATACAAGTGAATTGAGACCAACAGGTGGATTTGCCGGTAGTTTGGCTTTAATTGCCTTAGAAAATGGAGAAGTGCGTTCAATAGATATACCCGGAGGCGGACCTTATGATTTTCAAGGTTCATTGTCAAAAATTATTAGACCACCAGAACCACTTAGATTAGTACGCGGAACTTGGCAATTGCAAGATGCTAACTGGTTTTTTGATTTTCCGACTTCAGCTCGTAAAATAATGTGGTTTCTTAAAGAATCAGGTGGCCCAGAGACCCATGGTTTAGTAGCCCTAAATTCTGACGTGGTTATTGAATTGTTAAAAATTACTGGTCCAATTGAGTTGTCTAAATACGGTAAAGTTTTAACAGCTGATAATTTTATGCGCGAAACTCAAGCAGCTGTAGAAATAGAATACGATCGTAATATCAATCGTCCCAAACAATTTATAGCGGATTTAGCACCTGAACTCTTTATTCGTCTACTAAACTTGGAGGGTGGGGATTTAGTTAAATTAAGTGCTCTAGTTAATGCTAGTTTATTAAATCGGGGTTTACAATTATATTCAACTGACCCTAATATTCAGGCCCAGTTTATCAAACTTGGTTGGGCCGGTGAAATACAAACAACCCCGACTGATTATTTAGCGATTGTTAGGACCAATATAGGGGGAGGAAAAACTGATGCTGTTATAAAGGAAAAAATCAGACATCATTTAGAAATATCTCCCACAGGTGAACTAATTGTGAGATTATCATTAACCCGCCAGCATCAGGGTGAGGCCAGAGATACTTTTGAAAGTCGTCGCAATGTAACTTATTTGCGTTTTTATGTACCTGCCGGTTCACAACTTTTAGCTACTCAAGGGTTTACGCCACCACCACTTAATTATTACCGGCCAATACCTGAAGAAGCTGAAGATGATATTTATTTAAAATTAATAGAAAAAGAGATTGTTTATGATATTTTTTCCGGCACACGAATAACAGAAGAATTTGGCAAAACAGTTTTTGCTAATTGGCTGAGTGTTTCTCCGGGTGAAAAAAAAACAGTTGAATTAGTTTATCGTTTGCCTTGGAAACTTAAACCAGGTCCAACTTGGCAAGATTTACGTCGTTATGCTGTACTATTCCAACGGCAATCTGGTGTTAAACCGCTTGATTTTGTGTCAGAAATTACTTGGCCTGAAAATTTTCGTTTACGTTGGCAAGAATCATCACGCCAACCTTATTTAAGCAATAATAAAATGGAATTTAGAAGTGATTGGCAACAAGATGATTTTTATGGAATTATATTAGAAAAGATGTAATTTTTAAAAATTTAAATAGATAAGATATTGACAAATAAACATAATTATGCTAATAATTAAGATATCTTTTTAACAAGAGTTTTGTTTGGTTGGGGGGTTTAGAGAATGAACTGGAGGACTGTATGGGCACGCTAACTAGTGTGAGCTGTACACCCTTCATGCTTGGATACCAGTATTTTGGTCACTTCAAGCCTTCTCACCTCCAGCCAAACAGAACTCTTATTTTTTTAATAATTAATAGCTGTAAATGAACAAATTTATTACTTTTAATGGCTGGGGGGATGAGGTTAGTCGGGGAGCCATTATTGTAGCAGTTTTTTCTGTTATTTCACGGTTGGTAGGAGTATTACGCGATAGATTTCTAGCCTCAACATTTGGTGCTGGATACATTTTGGATTCTTATTATGCCGCTTTTCGCCTGCCTGATTTAATATTTAATACTCTGGTTTTAGGTGCTTTGGCCACGGCTTTAATACCAATTTTTATTGAACGCCGCGAAAAACAGGGGTTAAAAGCCGCTTGGGATCTGGGAAATAGGATACTTAATTTACTAACTATAATTTTAGTTTTTTTTGTTATTATTGGTATTGGGTTGGCACCTTATTTAGTTAAAATAATTGCGCCCGGTTTTGATCTAGCTAATATAGTTTTAACGGTTAAGCTTGCTCGTATAATGCTATTGGCAGTAGTGATTTTTGGTATTTCCAACTTATTCGGCAGTTTATTACAAGCTCAACAGCGTTTAATTGCTTTTGCCGCCGCACCTATTTTTTATAATTTAGGTATTATAGCTGGTTTATTCTGGTTTGTACCACGCGGAGGCGCAATTGGTTTAGCGTGGGGGGTAGTTTTAGGTAGTTTCTTACATATGTTGTTGCAATTATGGTCAATCTGGCATTTGGGGTGGCGTTGGCATCCGCTTTGGCCTTTAGGTGATTCAGCGGTTTTTAATTTTTTGCGTTTACTAGGTCCCAGAACTTTGGGTTTAATGGCAGCACAAATTAATCAAATAGTTACAGTAAGTTTTATTTCTGCCTTAACAGTGGGCAGTTTAGCAGCCTATAGTTTGGCTTTAAATTTACATAGTTTTCCAATTAATGTTTTTGGAGTTTCTTTAGCAGTGGCTGTTTTTCCATTACTTAGTCGCAGCAGAAGTCTTGGTCAACACCAAGAATTTATAAATCACTTTAGCCAAAATATCAGGCGAGTGCTTTTTTATGTTATTCCATTATCCGTGCTTTTTTTGGTGCTACGGGCACAATTGGTACGAGTTATTTTAGGCAGTGGTGCTTTTAATTGGTATGATACTATTCGTACCGCCCAGGTACTTGGTTTTCTGGCTTTAGCAATTGTTTCAGATAGTTTAATACCTTTAGTGGCCCGGACATTTTATGCTTTACAAGATACTAAAACTCCTGTGATAGCTGCTTTTTTAAGTATAATTGTTAATTTAGGTTTACTCATAACACTTAAATCTTATGGTTTAGCTGGTGTAGGTTTAGCCTATATTTTTTCCAGTCTTACTAATTTACTGGTATTAATTATATTTCTTGGTAAACGTTTAGGCAGTTTAGGCTCTAAACATATTATCAATGGAGTTTGGCAAATGTCATTGGGCAGTTTAGCAGCTGCCGCCACAGCCTACGGTACTCTTTATTTGATAGAGCCATTTGTTAATATGAATACTTTTTGGGGTATTTTTATTCAAGGGTTAAGCGCTGGTCTGGTGGGAATTTTTAGTTATTTAGCGGTGAGTTTAGCTATAGGTATGTCAGAACTTAATTTTGTACGCAGCTGGTTAATTTCAGCTTGGCGAGTAATCAAGAATTATAATTCATCCAACGTATGAGTGTTAAGATTCGTAATTTTTGCATTATTGCTCACATTGATCATGGTAAATCAACTTTAGCTGATCGTTTTTTGGAAATTACCGGTACTGTGGCAAAAAGAGAAATGCAGGAACAAATACTTGATCAAATGGATTTGGAAAGAGAACGGGGTATAACCATTAAACTTCAACCAGTTACCATGCATTGGCATGGCTATGAATTAAATTTAATAGATACCCCCGGACACGTGGATTTTACTTATGAAGTCTCTCGTTCTTTAGCTTGTGTAGAAGGCGCCATATTATTAGTTGATGCTACACAAGGTGTACAAGCACAGACAATTGCCAATTTAGAATTAGCTCAAACTGTTGGTTTAAAAATAATTCCCGTTATCAATAAAATTGATTTACCGGCTGCTAATCCTGAAACGACTGCTGAACAATTGGCCCAGTTATTAAACATTGATTCAAGAAGTATTTTACGTATTTCGGCCAAATCAGGTGTGGGCGTTAATGAAGTCTTACAAAAAATTATTACAGATATACCTCCGCCAATTATAAGAAATACTACAGCCGCTTGCGCTTTAATTTTTGATTCACGTTATGATGATTATCGGGGAGTGATAGCAGCTGTTAGAGTAACTGATGGGCAATTGACTCCCGGACTTAATTATAAATTATTAGGTACCGGGGCAACTGGTGTGCTATTGGAAGTTGGCACTTTCACCCCTAAACCAAAGATTTGCGCCCAATTAAACACTGGCTCAATTGGTTATGTGATAACAGCTTTAAAAGATATTCGTCAAGTAAGGGTGGGTGATACTTTAACTAAAAATGGGAGTAATCATAAACCTTTACCGGGTTATAAAGAAGTGAGATCCATGGTTTTTGCTGGTTTTTATCCGGTAGGCGGACAAGAAGCAGCTCGCTTACGTGATGCTTTGGCTAAACTCAGTTTAAATGATGCCAGTTTAACTTATGAAGGCGAACATTCGCCAGCCCTAGGTTATGGTTTTCGTTGCGGTTTTTTAGGATTGTTACATCTTGATATAACTCGTGAAAGGTTGAAACGTGAATACGGTCTAAATGTTATAGTCACCACACCATCAGTTGCTCATGAGGTGGAGCTTAAAAATAAAGAAATTATAACTATTCACAGTGCTTTGGAATTACCTACCCCTGATAAAATAATTGAAATTCGTGAACCATTTGTACGTGTTGATATAGTGGCTCCATTACAATACTTGGGTGGTTTAATGTCCACCGCACAAGATTTTCGCGGCCAATATTTAACTACTGATTATTTAGGCGCGGCCCGAGAAGAAGGTCGTCGGGCTATTTTACGTTATGAAATGCCCTTAAATTCAATTTTAGTGGAATTTTATGACCGAATTAAAAGTGTTAGCGCCGGTTATGCTTCATTGAATTATGATTTCATTGGCTACAGACCTTGTCGTGTAAAAAGATTAGATATTTTAGTAGCAGATGAAGAGGTTGAATCTTTGGCTACCATTGTTTATGAAGATGAGGCTTATCATCGGGCTCGTAGTATTGTTAGTCGTTTAAAGGATCTTTTACCACGTCAATTATTTGAGGTTAAAATTCAAGCAGCTGTGGGTGGACGAATTTTAGCTTCGGAAAAATTACCTGCTCTGCGTAAAGATGTCACAGCTAAATTATACGGAGGCGACGTAACTCGCAAACGTAAATTATTGGAAAAACAGAAAGCCGGCAAAAAAAGAATGCGTCTTTCAGGCAGAGTTGATATTCCACCAGAAGCTTATATTGCTTTGGTAAGCAAAGAAAAATAATTTTTATAAAAAAGCCGGTAGAGACGTAAAAAGAATCAGTGTTGAACCAACAATCACTGTAATCACAATCCATAACCAGCGTTTTATTCGACGTTTAGACATAAATATGAATTATTAGGTTATAAGGTAATATAATTATAACTTTATGATATAATTTAATTACTATGACAAGCAAGAACTGGTGGGCAACAATTACCTCTCGTCTATTTTTATCAATCGCTCTAGTAGCTTTTGTGTTGGTGGGTTATGGTTTAGTAAAAGCTACTATCCGGCGAGTTGAAATTGAACGTGAAATAGCCATTCTTAAAGAGGAAATTAACGAACATCGTTCCAAAAGCGAACAACTGACCAAACTACTTGATAAACTAGGGACTGAGGAATACCGTGAATGGCAAGCGCGTGTACAACTCGGTTTACAAAAACCAGGTGAGACAGTGGTGGTTATTCAAAACCAATCAACTGAAGATAAAATAACAACAGAAATTTCTAATACTAAATCAAATTGGCAACGCTGGTGGGAGTACTTTTTTAAATAAATTAATATAACTATATATGTTAAGTAAAAAGAAGCTATCTTTTAAAAAAAATGCTAAACAACATATCCAAGCTCAGGATTTTAAGAAAAAACTTAATCTAGAAGTAAATGAGCTGATAAAACTAGGAAAGCATAGTACTGCCAGTGATCAAGAAAATTTAACTGATAAACAAAAAATTTGGCGTGAAGAATTATTAAAAGAAATTAGCCAACAAGAGGAAAGTGGATCTGTGACTAAATTGACTCAAACACCTGAAATAAAATCGACTGGTGCTAATCCAGATTTGGTAGCGCGCTGGCGTCAACGTCAGCGTCGAAAAAAACGTTGGTTATTAGCACCTGTTTTGATAATCTTAATTTTAGCTGTTTATAATCTATTTCGTTTAGATAAACATTGGCCACAAGTAGCTGACTATTTACCTTGGCCGGCAGTGATTATTAATAATCAAATTGTTTGGGCATCTGAGCTCAAAAAAGAAACCAATTTTGTTAAAAAATTTTACAATGTACCAGAGGCAGAAAGTATTGCTTTTAATCATTTATTGGAAGAACGTTTAATTTCTCTTAATTTAAATAATTTAAATCTTCATTTAACTGATGTAACCTTAAAACAGGAAATGGCACGTTTGGCTAAGGATTTTGGCTCTGAGCAGGCTTTTTATGATTATTTACAACAAGCTTTTAATATAAAACCGGAGGAATTAACCAATCGCGTCTTGAAACCTTATTTAAAAAAAAGATTGTTATATAATTATTTGGTTCAAGATCCAAAATTAACAACCCAAACACAAAATATGGCAGCAAACATTCGTCAGCAAATTTTGAGTAATAAGATTACTTTTGAACAAGCAGCTCAAAAATACAGTCAAGATACCACAACTGCCGCTGAAGGAGGAAAAATAGGCTGGTTAAGTTTTGATACTATGTTGCCTGAATTTGCCTTAGCTTTGCGAAATTTACAACCCGGAGAAATTAGTCAGCCAATACAAACTATATTAGGTTATCATCTAATACGTTTAAATAATTGGGAAAATCAAGACTTATTAGAACAAGATAATTTAGATAAATTTTCAGATAAAACAACGGTTCATGTTTCTCATATTCTTATTAAAACTCTTGATTTTAACACTTGGCTTGAAGAGCAAAAAAAACAAGCTCGTACTATTAAATTAATACCCATTAAAATCTAAGCTTCGTTTTATAAATACTCCACTACCAAATAAATTAGCTCTCAAAAAGCTATTTTGTTTGGTAGTGGAGCCGACCCCGGGAATTGAACCCGGAACCTACGGTTTACGATACCGTTGCTCTGCCAATTGAGCTAGGTCGGCTAAATAAATTATGTATCATTTCTGTAATTAGGCTAGAATTTATTTTACCGAAAATTTTTTAAAATTACCAGGCCAACAAATTGGTGGCGGCACGAAGTGCCGCCCACGAATTGGCTCTCAAAAAACCATCTTGTTTTGTAATGGAGTATATTTATGAGTCCTCTCGAACCTATTTTATCAAAAATCTCTGAAAAAGAGAAGTGGCGCGTAATTCTGTTGATGGCGGGAAAATAATTTATCTTTTGGATTGCGGGCGTATTGCGGCGTTAAAATTTCCCACGCTGTGGTTTGAAGATACGCCACAGGGAAAATTTATGTTGAACATTGTTTTCGGGCAAAGCAAATACTATGTGGATTCTCTTTCCGAAAATACTAAAAGATGTTTGCGCCAAAAAGTAAAACGGGGCGAATATCCCTCGCTTGCTCCGGGTGGGATATATTAACGACAAACGTATAAAAAGTTATAGTGGATAAAAAGCATGCGCCAATTATCCGCAGGGCATTTGAACTCTACGCGCAAGG
>CALFUV010000002.1 GCA_937929825.1 uncultured Patescibacteria group bacterium | reverse complement strand
CGGCGGTCATCCACTTAAAGCCTCCAAGAAGCACCAAGACTACTGCGATTACACCCAAGAAACCAAGCAAGATATTAATAATACGAGCGATAGTTTCAATCAAAGCAATATTTGTGCCTAAATTAGTCTCATTGCTAAATGCATTAAGACCAAGATTGGAAAGATCGCCAACCTGAGCCATAACCATAGCTGGCAAACCGAATAATACGGCACTTGATACAAAAGCTAATAGCTTCTTCATAATTATATATATGTTAAAAATTAATACCCCTCTATTCCTAAACCTACACCTTTATTTATTTTTTGACAAGCTGTGATTTGACAAATTCCACTAATAATCTAACACCTACTCCACTGGCTCCTTTGGCTAAATATTGACTTTCCACAGTTTTCATAGGACCAGCAATATCCAAGTGGGCCCACGGATAATCGCTAATAAATTGTTTTAAAAACATAGCACCAGCAATCGCTCCTCCATATGGAGTTTTACCTAAATTAGCCACATCACCAAAAGTGCCTTTAATCTCCTCTTCATATTCTTCCCACATAGGTAAAGGCCAAACATAATCACCTGATATTTCAGCAGCTTCCATAATTTGCTGTTGCAGTTTTTCATCTGGCGTCATCAAGCCTGAAGCTTGTGTACCCAAAGCGACCATACAAGCACCAGTGAGAGTAGCTATATCTATTACCGCTATTGGTTTATAACGAACAGCATAAGTTAAAGCGTCTGCCAAAATAATTCTGCCTTCAGCATCAGTATTTAAAACCTCAATTATTTTTCCAGACATACTCTTTAATAAATCTCCCGGACGATATCCGGCACTACCGGGCATATTTTCCACTGCCGGTACCAAGCCTACCACATTAATTTTTAATTTTAATTTAGCAATAGCGCTCACGGCCGCTATAACAGCAGCCCCGCCAGACATATCTAAATGCATATCATTCATACCTTTTTCTGGTTTTAAATTGAGTCCACCGGTATCAAAAGTTACACCCTTACCTACAAACACGATGGGCTTGTCATTTTTTGCACCACCATTATATTCCATTATTATAAAAAAGGGTTTTTCCGCACTACCCTTAGACACACCTAAAATTGCTCCCATTTTTAATTTTTCCATAGCAGCCTCATCTAAAATTTTGACTTTAAATTTATTTTGCTTACCAGCCTCACGAGCTTTCTCTGCCAAAAGTTTAGGCGTCATTTCACCTCCCGGAATATTACCAAGATCCCGAGCCACGTTCACTTGCTCGCCAATTATAACACCGCTCTTAACACCCCTTTGCACGGCTGGCTGATTATTTTTTTCTATAAATAAATTAACAGCTTTAATTTTAAAATTATTTTTTTGCTTAGTACGATATTGATTAAATTCATAATTTGCTATCACGGCATTCTCGGCTAGAGCCTGCGCTAAACGCTCATTACTTACCTCCTTTATCTTTAAAGACTCAAAATTCAGGGTTAATTGGGCAACTTTTTCATTTTTGGCTAAAACTACTATCTGTCTAGCAACTAATACCGCTCGCCGTAAATTCCATTTATCCCTATCACCCAAACCAATTAAAAAAATCTTACCTCTTCCCACTCTGGGTAAAATCTTGGCTTCGTTTTTCTCAGCGGAAAAGTTTTTATCTTTAAAATACTGCTCAACTATCTTTTTTTCACTATTCTTGAGAAATTTAAAAAACGGCTGACTTAATGGTTTATCTTTAACAAAATAAACCAGCACTAATGAATCTTTAGATTGACGTGGTAATTTAGTGATAACTAATATTTTCATATAAATACATTAAATTTAACTATAAAACGTAATTTATATTGTAGCAAATAAAATAATCTTGAAATAGTATTTTATATTTTCCTTTCAGGAGGGTAAATTAAAAAAAGAAATAATATATGAAATAACAGATTATTATTAATTTTAGTATAAAAATTATTATAAAAACGGCTGAACTTTTCAGCCGTTTAATTTTTGTGCTGCCGGCAGGATTTGAACCTGCGACCAAAGCCTTGTAAGGGCCCTACTCTTGCCAAGCTGAGCTACGGCAGCATTTAATAAATTTATTTTGGTGGGGCTGGGGGACTCGAACCCCATCTTCTCTCTTTGACTAGACTAAGAGTGCTTTTCCAACCTGACTATATAGTCACAGTCCTCATAGCTCTCGCTATTAGGTGAAGACTTGGCATTTTAAGCTACAGCCCCAATTTATAATTTATGCTGATCATTTTATTTTTGTAACTAGAAAAACATCTTAGCCAACAAGATAAAATTTGTCAAATTTTATTTAACTATTCACCTATATAATCAAATCTAGAAACTTTCTTATCTCCGATTTCTACTTGTTCCAAAAACATTTGCTTAGGGCGAACCCATAATTCTTTATCGCCGTATAACGCACGATATACTACCATCTCCCCGCCCGTCTCACTATGACGAGCCACACCTAAAACCTCATACTCGCCACCTTTAAAATGTTTGTATTTACCCAATTTAACCTCCATAATCTTAATCTTATATCTTTACTAATTTTGTCAAAATTAACTAATGACAATCTGTAATAAAAATACTAAACCACTCCAGCTAATCAAAACAGATTTTCGCTTAAAAATTTTGGTGTTAAATAAAATAAGGATTGTAAATAAATTTGGTGAATTTATTAAACCAAATCCGAACCTATTTTGAAAGAAACTGACTGCCCCGCACCCGAGCGAGGCTAATCGCGCTGTAAATAAACTTTGGTGGGCGAGGGGAGACTCGAACTCCCAATCCTTGCGGAACATGGTCCTAAGCCATGCGCGTCTACCAATTGCGCCACTCGCCCCAATATACCCACATTTTTAGTAACCAAATTTTACCACAAAGTCAAGCTGATAGCATTTGACAAAAAGTCTGTCTTAGAGTTAAGGTTTAGGGCTAATAATAGCCTATGGCGTCAATCTTAACAGCAACCCGACCTACTTTTATAATATTAAGCTTAATTTTCACCTTTTTTACTACTGCTTGGCCCCAAAAAGTTATAGCGTCCGCTAATAACCTACTGATTACCGAAGTGCAAATATCAGGCGGACCGGGTAAAACTACTTTTGATTTTATTGAACTTTATAATCCTACCTCAAAAAGTATAGACATAAAAGGCTGGCGTTTAGTAAAAAGAACTGCCAATGGCGCAACTGATCAGACTATTAAATCATGGGGCAGTTCAACTATTATTAATCCTGATTGTTATTACCTTTGGGTAAATAATGACTATACTGAACTTACTTCATTTGCCAATAATACGACTAGTATCAGCATAGCTGATAATAATGGTATTGCCTTGCGTCAAGGGCCAGCTGACAGTGGTCTAATTATAGATAGCTTAGCTTGGGGCAAAACTAATAATGGTTTAGGTGAAGGTTTATTACCAAATAATCCTCCTGCTTTAAATTCTCTAGAAAGAATTAAAGTAAATGGCCAGTATCAGGATACTGATAACAATGCGGCTGATTTTTTTCTACAAACCTCACCAAATCCACAAAGTAACCAGACCGGACAAACTACTAGCAATACAAAATCTACCAATTCTACAAGAAGTAAAACTTCCAATAAAATAATTTCTGCTACGGCAAATAAATTTGTTTCCTTAACCGAAGTAAAAACACTAAAAAGTGGTGAAAAAATAACTGTGGAGGGTGTAGTAACAGCTGCACCAGACGAAATATCATCTAATATAATGTTTTTAGCTGGCTCTGGTTTACAGTTGAATCTTACCACTACTGCACTGCTTGATATAAAAAGAGGTCAAAAAATAAAAGTTAATGGTTCTGTTTCCCAAACCAAAACCTATGGTACCAGATTAATAGTAAAATCCACCGAGGATATAAAAATATTAAGTGAAGAAGATGAGCCAATACCGCACAAAATTGATATAAATTATTTAACTGTTGAGCATGAAGGCTGGCTAGTAACCGCTACTGGCCAAATTATTCAACGCGGCAGTAATTGGTTCGTTTTGGAAAATAATGATGCTAGCTTACGGATTAATTTGAAAAATAAAACTCATAAATGGCCTAAACTGGCAACTAACGAACGAGTAAACATCACGGGATTAGTTACCTTAAGCCAGGGGGAGCTTAAATTATGGCCTCGTTTACCTGATGATATAGAAATAATCAAACCGCAAGGAAACCTTGCAACCAGTAACAATATAATAGATTTCTCTCGTCCTGAACCAATTGATTGGCGTGGTTATATTATACTGTTCCTTTTGGCTATATTATTGAGCGGTGGCTGGTGGTGGCAAAAAAGAAAACTGCCCATGCCGTGGCAGTTATTAAAAGATTTTATAATAAAATATATCAGGCGCTAACAGCTTCAGCTAAAAACTTTTTTCCATTGGCTATATATTTTTCAATATCATTAATGGCAAATTCTATTTTCCGCTTGAATTTTTCATCATAAGCAGCATCTTTTATATTTTCATAATCCAATCTGATTTCTATCATCTTGTCTTTTTGAGCTTCTAACTGGGCTACTATGTTATTAATTTGTATTTTTCGTTCAGCCGGAACAATAATCTGCTTTGTATTGAGAGCTTTTATAAAACCATCCGGATTATAAAAAACAGCTCGTAAGTCAGAATTTTTTATTATATCATAAAAATCAATCTCTTTACCCCATTTTTCTTTAAGCTCATGCCAAACCGCCTGACGTACTGGGTCATCTATAACTTCGGTTTCATTTTTTAAAAAATCAAAACCAACTACTTCTGGGTTACGAACAATCTGAAAGTCTTCAGTTAATTCATAACTACCAATTTCTTCAGATTTTAATTGTTTTTTCTCAATATTGCTCATAGTTTATTTAAACAAATGCTGGATGAGGAAACTGTCTTTCAGAGCTGGGTTCGACTGCTATAGATATAACCAACCTTCAATTCCTCGTACGAACCAAGCAATTGGTTGATCTCGCAAATAAATTGGTGGGCGAGGAGGGAATCGAACCCTCAATCCCTTGCGGGCCCAGGATTTTAAGTCCTGTGCGTATGCCAGTTCCGCCACTCGCCCATATTATCAATTTACTCGGCCATGCCTCAAACAAAAAGTGGTATCGAGTGTCGGCCTGGGTAGCTTTTGGCTACCCGCTGAATACTGCGCTCGCTCGCATTCAGCCCACTCGCCCAAACAGGAAAAAAATAACACTATTTTTACTTTTTGACAAGAAAAGCCCTGTTTTATTTGTTAGACAGGGCTGAAAATTTAAATTGCTAATATTCCCAGTTCTTTGAAGATCTTTATAAATAAAGCTAAATTATTTTATTTTTTAAGGCATATTTCTTGCCATTTTGTGATCGTTATTTATAGCTATTATTTCAATCAGCTTATGCCAATTTTTTTTAGGATCCCAAATAACATTTCCTTTAGCCACATCGTCGGCTACATAAGGATGATTTTGTTCAAACTTTTTTAAAAGTTGTTTAATTAAAGTAATTAGAATCACCGGCCCCTGAGAGTTAATGGGTAGATACCCATCATATCCATGATCAGGATTAATAACACAACAAAAACAACCTATTTTTTTACCCTCATTTTTAACTTCCCAAATAGCTTTCTCTAGCTTGATAGGATCTAAAATCCCTTGTACCAAAGCTACTTGATTAGTCTCCTTATAGTTTTCTTGTAAATTATTTAAATATTTAGCTAAAACTTCTCCAGTACGTCCAACACCTCTAAAAATTAATGGCTTAGGTGCATATTTCTTTCTCATCTCTTGCCAAATTCCTTTAGCTAAGTGCTCGCATACCAACGGCTGATTATATAATACTTCACCATTATAATAATTCTCACTTACATACCTATATAATATGCCGGGATTATTCGGGTCTGGATAAGTTGACTGACGGCCAACCAAAGGGCCATTGGGCTCTAAACCTATTCGGGGACGGATATATAATACTCCAATTCTTTCTAATAGAGAAATATAATTTTCTCCATAAAAATTGATTAATTTTTCTATTTCCTGTGTTTGCATAATTACCTCTTTTTATTTTTAATTTAAGTTTATTAATTTGTTAAATTCCAATTTTATTATTTACAAAAAATCCTTCGCCTCTGGAGGGGAAGGATTAATTAATGAAGTTCAAAAATATTCTCTCAACTGGATCGAAAATGTAATGTTGATTACTGCAATAATACATATACTGTCACTTATAATAATACTAAGAAAAACCACGTCAACCTGTGGATAATAATAAAAAGACCTGTTATCTCTAAACAGGCCTTTTAAAAATTATTACTTTTTTGATAATGTCATAAATTTTTTTAGTTTATACCAATCTTTTCTTGAATCCCAAATAATATTACCGGCTATAATATCATCAACTACAAAAGGATCTTCTTGTTCCCACTGTAAAATTTCTTTTTGAACCAAAGAAAATACCGGTATTGACTTATCTTGATAATCAAAACGATTACCAAATTTAACTGAACTATTTAACAAACCTATAATTGCCACAACTTCGGCGCCAAATGATTCTATCAAATCTATCGTTTTCTCTATAGTAGAGAAATCATTCAACACATCTTGACAAATAGCTACAGACTCGTTTTCTGTAATTTGATGACGCCTAAAAACTAATTCAGATTCTTTCAGGGCATTATCAGACGGTAAGGAAGTTATCTCTTCTGGATAAATAAAACGACAACTATTTACTCTGGCCATCTGATAAGCCAAAGCTATACCTCCGTCTGGATATCCACAATAAGTAGTAATGATGCTTCTACCTATTCTCATACTCTCAATTATCTTATCACTTATGAGATTGGCAAAATGCGAAAGAACTGCCGGTTCTTCCTCAACTACAGCGAAATTAACATAAACTTCACCAACATACTGTAATTTTTTTTTACCATATCTCCCGCTATAGCCTACTAACGGACCTAAACGTTTACCATTATTATCTTTGGGGCACTCATAATATCCCTCCAATTTAGCTACTAATCCTAGTGGATCAAGATAATATTTTTCAATCCATTTAGAAATCTGCTCTTCTGTACGATTTCTCATTGATTTCTCCTTATACTTCTTTTAAATTAATTATTTTTTTTAATGATTCGTTAAGTTCATTCCGGAAAAGTTCTGCTTCGCGGGCAGCTGCTTTAGAAAAATCTTCTTCTTGACACGCAAACGGGCCTTTCATATAAGCATATAAGATTCCCCCAGATGAATTAACCATACCCCCAAAACCATCTTTGTTAAAGGAAAGCACAATCTGATCTGCGTCAACGATATTTTGATCTTGGTCGTAATAGCTTGGAATAAGGAAAAGATTATTAGGTAATATATTTCTCATTATTAAAGCATCATTTGGCAGAATGGAACCCAAAACAACCCCAATAGTACGGTACCCTTTTTCACCTTCAGTCCCCTCGGACCATTCTCGCACAAACGAAGCTAGCTTTTGCCAAACCTTATGTCCGTCTGGCAATATTAACTCTTCAATCCGGGATAAGGGAGAAAATAATGTTTTACATACTACTTGCAAACCCTTACCGGTCGGTTTAACTTTTTCCAACATCGGTTGCATCTGAGCCTCATCAATCCACCCGTGAACTGTCATACAATCAACATTCAATCCGGGCTCCCTTTCCCAAATTAATTTATTATCAATCATATAAGGAACTGCTATACCAGCCAATAAACCGGCGTAAGCTGCGGCCGCATTACCCCCATCGCCGCGCTTCGCATCCAAAATGCAAGGTAATCCTGCGTCTCTAATATATTTAACTGTCCATTCAAGAGCCTCCCACCCGGCGGAACCATACTGTTCATAAAAGGCTACTTGCAATTTAAATCCGCAGACAAATGGAATTACAGCATCAATGATGCGCTCATTAAATTCGCAGATTACCATACTTATCATTTTCCCTAATTCCAGATTACGATACTTGAAAAATAAGTTTGTTGGTATTTTTTTTAATTGCGGATCAAGCCCACAAATTAATACCGATCCCTGCTGTTGCTGGGTTTCTATAATATGATCGGCAAAGTTATATGCCAACTTCTCTACTGAATTTTCCATTATTTACTCCTTTTTAAAGTGAATATATTTATTATTTAATTTTTTTTAGTTACAACACCTTAATAAAATCTCACAAAAAAGTCAACCCGTTCTTGAATTTTCAAAAACGGGTTAATGAACTCTATTTATTCTACTGGCTCGCGCCAGCAAGCTACTGCCAATTCCGACCAATTATCTTGCGTTGAAAGTGCCCTTGAGCCTGATCGGCACAACTCACAATCATCAGCTACCCAAATCTTCTGATCAACCCTAACAAGACTTTTAACCACCCAATCATTGGTTAATTTCTCCTTACCAGACAAATTAACCACCACGCCAACCTCACTTTTTACTTTTATAAAAGCTTGAGAATAATTAAGCGGCTCTATTATAGCAGCATGAATAGCATCTAAACCACGGTAAGATACAATATAATCACAAACCAACTGTACGGTATTGTATGGTGGTAAAGGTAATGATTGCCATTCCTGTTCACCAGCAACAGACGGATAAGTTATTCCTTGCCAACAACTGCAAATTTTAGCTATACCTGCAACTAATAATGAAGCCCGGCTTGGCCCGATAACATAAGTTCTGTGTTGTAATTTATACCTTTCTCGCTTGCTCATCTTCATCAACTTTTTGGTAACTTCAAGTTTTTTAGCCAACTGAGTAGCTAAAATCTCGGCGATTTGTGAATTTGCAAACAGGTCGTGGGGGTGAAAGTGAAAATTTGTATGTGTACCATTTGGTAATATGGCATGTGGTGGTTTGTTTATACCCAAACCTAAGGCATGTTCATAATCAAACCAAATACCCAGAGCGGAAAAAATATATTTGAATTCCTCCTCGCTTAAACTGCTGCCACCTATATCACTTGCGGAAAAATCATTAACAATTTCATCTTTTGTTAATTTCCTTATGTTAACGTACATTTTAAACTCCTTTATTTTTTTGTTTATTAATTATTTACAACTACCTTAGCATAAATACAAAAAACAACAAGCCCCGAAGTGTGGAGCTTGTTATTAATTAAAATATTATCCTACTTTACTATAACGCTTAAAAAAGCTCCTACACCATAAGCCACGCCAGCTGCCAACATGCCTACAATTAACATTTCCATACCAGCTACGAACCAACGGCGGCCAGTGATTAGGGTACGCAAACCGCCTACAATAAAAAGTATAAGCGCAGTAGCTACTATAGCATAAGGAAAAGTTTCACGAGCACCCCAGCCGGCAAAATAAGGCACTAACGGCACAAAGCCAGCTACCACAAAGGACACAAATGTTATAGCGGCGTTTTTCCAAGGATGATTATCACCATTTTCTGGAATAAGCTTATGTTCGCCAATCATCATCTCGTCCACCCACAAATTTTTATTAGCAGTGATGGTGGTAACTATTTTTTCCAAAACCTCTCCCTCAAATCCTTTTTGGGCATATATTTTTCTTATTTCCTGTTTTTCCTCTTCTGGTAATTTTTCCACCTCCCATTCTTCACGCTGGCGCTCTATTGCCACAAAATCACAATTAGATTTCTCACTTAAATAATTACTCATGGCCATGGAAAATCCATCTGCCAGTAAATTAGCAAAACCCAATATAAGCACAATGCGAGCCGAGAGATCTGCCCCAGCCACACCAGCTACCACTGCAAAAGTAGTAATAATACCGTCGTTGGCGCCATAAACAAAATCCCGCAAATATCCACCTAAACCAGTGTGGTGAAAATCTTCTGTCTTACCTTCATGGTGCATGCGACGTACTGCGATAATTCTTTTCTCCAGCTCATTTAATGATTTCATAACTCGTCAATATAAACTAAATATTATGGCGGCTAATTATTTTTTATATTTAAAACCATATCCTATCCAATTATTGTAAAAATCTCCTTAATACCAATTATATAATCTAATAAATAATCTTTTAATCAATTGAGTTAACACAAAGTATGCTAATATTATACCTATAATAAATGGCCAAAAAAGTGATGGTAATTTAACAAAACCCAGAACGTCACCCAGCGGTGAATATGGCAACCATATACCTAAAGTGATCACTAAAATAGTTGAAATTAATAAAGGCCAGCTGGCACGGCTTTGAATAAAAGGTATTTTACGCGTGCGAATTACATGAATAATAAGAGTTTGCGTAAGCAGCGACTCTACAAACCAGCCTGTTTGAAACAAAGCGGGGTTAGTCCAAGCATTAAAAACAAATAACATCAAGGCAAATGTTAAGTAATCAAAAAATGAACTTACCGGTCCTAAAAATAAAATAAATTTTTTAATATGATTAATGTGCCATTGACGTGGTTTTAAGAGATATTCATTGTCAACTTTATCTGTTGGTATGGTGGTCTGGGAAAAATCATAAAGCAAATTATTAACTAGTATTTGTAGGGGTAACATAGGCAAAAAGGGCAGAAAGACGCTGGCACCAATTACGCTGAACATATTACCAAAATTTGAACTGGCAGCCATTTCAATATATTTTACAATATTACCAAAAACCCTACGACCATCTAATACCCCTTCTTTTAACACCAACAAATTTTTTTCTAAAAGAACTATATCAGAAGATTCTTTGGCAATATCGGTCCCTGTATCCACTGAAATACCAACATCGGCAGTTTTTAAAGCCGGCGCATCATTTATACCATCTCCCAAAAAACCTACTACATGACCAGAATTTTGCAGTGCTTTTATAATGCGCTGCTTGTGTTTTGGTTCCAGTTTGCTAAAAATAACAGTTTTAGCGGCCACTAAAACCAAAGACTCGTCATTCATTTTTTCCACTTCAGCTCCACTTAAAACATGTTCGGTTGATAAACCAACTTGACTACAAATTTTTTTAGCTACCAATTCATTATCTCCAGTTAAAACTTTTACTACTACTCCGTATTTGGCCAATTCAGCTAAAGCTAAGGCTGTTGTTTTTTTGGGTGGATCTAAAAATGCCAAAAATCCTAATAAACTAAGATTTTTTTCGTCAGCGGCAGTATAAATTTGCCTATTAGTACTAAATTCACGTTTAGCTACCGCTATTAATCTAAAACCTTCTTTTTCTAAATCTGTGGCTAGTTTAATACATTGTTGACTATAAGCCCGATTAAATGCAATTTCTTTATTATCTATAATAACCCGCGAGCAAAGTTGTATTACTTCTTCAACTGCACCTTTACAAATTAAGATGTGCTTGCTCTTATCGGTCACCACAATTGACAAACGCCGTCTTTTAAAATCAAAGGGCACTTCATCTATTTTATTATAGTCGGCAAATATATCTGTTTTTTGTTGAGATTTATGAGTTACTATGGCTTCGTCCAAAACATTTTTTAAACCTGTCTGATTAATACTGTTTAAATAACCATAATCCAATACAATTTCACTATCTCTTCCCATAATATCCACATATTTTACTAAAGTAACTTTGCCTTGAGTGATAGTACCGGTTTTATCAGTACACAAAATATCCATAGCTCCCAAATTTTGAATGGCGTTCAATCGCTTAACTATTACTTTACGCCGTGACATATCAAGCGCCCCCTTGGATAAATTAACCGTCACAATCATAGGTAATAATTCTGGAGTTAAGCCTACGGCTACTGATAAAGAAAAAAGAAATGCCTGCGCCCAATCACCCTTGCCAAAACCATTTATTAAAAAAACAAGTGGTACCATAATGGCAATTAACCTGATCATCAGCCAAGTAAATTTTTTTATACCCTTATCAAAACTGGAAATTTCGGCCTGTTCAATAACACTGGAGGCTAGGGTACCAAAATAAGTTTGTCGACCGGTTCGTACAACCACAGCCGTAGCTGTACCACTTTCAACCCCAGTACCCATCAAACAAATATTTTGCTTTTCAAGCAATGTTTGACCATTTAATATTAGAGAGGCGTGTTTTTCTGTGGGCAAAGATTCCCCGGTTAAAGACGACTGATTAACAAATAAATCTTTTGATTCTATTAAACGCACATCTGCTGGTATCATATCACCAGCAGATAATGTAATTATGTCACCCGGCACTAATGATTTTAAAGATGTCTCGTGTTTTTTACCGTTTCGCCAAACCGTAGCTGTTGTACTAACTAGAGCTCGTAACCTACTGGCTGCTTGATCTGCTTTTAATTCCTGCCAAAATCGTAAACTTATGCTCAAAAATAACATAACCAAAATAATTATTGTCGCTTTGTTATCGCCAGTAAAATAAGAAATTATTGCTAACAGTAGCAACAAAAGACTTAGCGGGTCCTTAAGATTCTTTATAAAACGCTTTAATAAACTGGGCTGAGATTCAGAAGCAACTTTATTAAAACCAAATTTAATCAAACGTTTTTTAGCTTCTTTTGAATCCAAACCTTTTATTGAACTACCCAATGCCAATAAAACTGCCTGTACCTCAGTATTAGCCGCCCATATTAAATCATATTTTTTAAAAGATGATTCATTAATCATAAAAGAGTGTACTTTTAATAATACTACAAATGTTCAAAAAATCGCTATAAGTAGAAATTTTAAAATTACTCTTAAATCAAGAGTATTATTTCTAAAAAATCTTATTATATTTATTAACAGTTAATTATTTAACTGAGAGTGATATAATATTTATTTTCAAAATATTAAACTTCACTCTAAAAAACAATAGGGCAGCCACACCAGCCACCCATGAAATAGTATCAAAAAATTAAATGTTTCTGGAGCGGGAGACGGGATTCGCACCCGCGACCTCTTCCTTGGCAAGGAAGCATTCTACTGCTGAACTACTCCCGCATAGCATTAATTAAATACTGTCTTAGTATAGCAAAAAGCTTATCTTCGTCAATTTCCTCCACCTCCACGGTTTTCACGCGTGCCATATGGCCCCAACGCACATTCACGGCTGATTTGGCTAAACGTAATACTTCAGCCAGCAATTCTTCCAGTTCGCGGTTTGCTCGGCCGTCCACCGGCGGCGAAGAAACCCTACAATGCAATACTTTATCCACCAGAGAAACCAGCCCTGGTCGATGAGAATTAGCTGTTACTTTTACTTTTAAACGACACATACAAAAAATAAATCCCAATAAACAAATATTCAATATCAAATATTAATAATTATTAAATCCAAACTCTTGGCAGCCCTGGTTAAGTTGCTTATCCCTCGGTCTTTAATAACCACCATATCTTCAATTCTTACCCCACCCCAGCCCGGCAGATAAACTCCCGGTTCCACTGTCATAACACAATTAACTGGTACAACATCGGAGCTAGTGGGTTTAAAATTTGGCCATTCATGTATGGCTGTACCAACTCCATGCCCCAAGCCGTGGGTAAATTTATTTTTACCAAAATTACGATGCAAAAAATTACGCGCTGAAGCATCAATCTTTTTAGCTTTTTTTTCACCCCGAGCTAAAATTTTTAAGGCACGCTCTTGAGCTGTTAAAACAGATTCATAAACTCGCTTAAATTTAGCAGTTGGCTCACCAAAGAAAAACGTTCTCGTTATATCAGAGCAATACCCATTAACAGTGCAACCAAAATCAAACATCACTATTTGGTTTTTTCGCAAACGCGCTCTGGTAGGCCAATGATGTATATCAGCACTTCCTTTTCCAAAAGCTACTATTGGTTCAAATGCCAGCGCTTTAACACCCTTACGTCTAAAACTATTTACTATAAAGCGCGCCAATTTAATTTCACTAACGCCAACCTTTAATTTTTTAAGGACTTCTATTAAAACTTTTTCGCTTATTCTTTGCGCCCTTGTAATGTTGTCAATTTCCCGTGCCGATTTAACTGCACGAAGCTCTTTAATTTCTGGAAGCGAATATTTAGTCATACGGATTTCTAATTATAACAACTCTGGCAAATAAAAAAATGGTCCGAGGGTGGACACAATGTGGTTAGGTTGTGGATAGAAAAACTATCTTAAATGCTGCAAAATTTTACTATGAATTTTGCCGTTTGTCGCCAGTAAATTAACTGACAAATCAATCTTGTGAGTATTTTTATCCACAAACCGCCACAGCTTACCTTTAAAATCTGTTACTTTGCCTCCAGCTTCTGTAACTAACAATACCCCTGCGGCCGCATCCCACGGATGTGTACCTGGAATAACTATGCTTTCTGTGCGCCCTGCCGCTACCCAAGCCAGTTCAATGGCCGCACTGCCCATTTGCCTCATATCTACTGACTTCATTTTGAAATATTTATACAATTCTACAGCCATTCTCATGTGCTTAGGGTGTGTACCATAGCAATATGTCAAAAAAGACTTCCTTAGTTCGTTGGTTCCGGATACTTTAATACGCTTACCATTCAAGGTTGCTCCCTTGCCCCGCTCGGCTACAAACAATTCATTTAAATATGGCGCATAAACCACACCAAGCATGGGCTTATCTTGATGATACAAGGCGATTGAAACAGAAAATAAAGGGTTATGTACACGAAAATTAGTAGTTCCATCCAAGGGGTCAACTACCCATAGCCAATTAGTATTAAAATCATAAAGGCCAGATTCTTCAGAAAGTATCCGTGAATTGTGAGAATGTTTTTTAAGTAGTGATAAAATTATTTTCTCTGCACTCTTATCTGCCCTGGTGACAATCTCATGTGAAGATTTTAAAGCAAAATTTTTTGAATTACGCTCAAATTCTTTCAATAAATAAATACCAGCCTTCTTGGCCGCTAAAATAGCTAATGATCTAGAGTTCATATGTTTTTCCTAATTCAAAAATCTCAAAATTAATATTTTCCGGCTGTAAGAATCTGCTAGCCACACGGTACATACCCTCCGGTCTTTTTATATTACCATCGTGCACTGGAAAACACTTCTTAGGTTTTAATTCTCTAGCATAATCTATAGCCTCAGCAATAGGCAGCCAAGTACCGGTAATGGGCAAAGCTAATAATTCTAATGGTTTTTGAGGGGAGATTAAGGCGTCGCCTGGGTAAAAAAATTTATTATCAAATAAATATCCTGTATTCATAACATTAGGCATAGCGGGGTAGATAACGTGATGTTCAGCACCAACCCCCTCAATTTCTAAATCACCTGTTTTTTGTATGTCACCGTGCTGTAAAAGTTCATAAGTTAATCCTTCCGCTGATATTAAATTACCCACAGCCGCATTGGCATATACTTTGGCACTGGGATTGTTGGCTAAAACTTGTTTTAAAGATGGCAGATAAAAATGATCAGTGTGCTCATGAGTAATAAAAATATGTGTTAACCCCCGCACATTATTTTGTTCTTCTGAATAATCGCCCGGATCAATGAGAATTTTTGTGTTACCCTGCTCAATTATTAAACAACAGTGGCCTAATTTAGTTATCTTCATATTATTTATTTTACCACGAGATTAAAAATCTTTAAACAATTATATAATTTAATATACTATTTAATATACTATCCATTCTAACCTTTCGCGCGAAGGGTTAGTATAATTAAAAAACTACACCATTAAACTAATAACTATTAGGAAATTTTTCTAAATTTTTTTAGAATTGTTATATTTTGTAGATCGTCTTGAGGTGTGTCTTTTGGAGTTTCCAAAATAAAATTAATGTTTTTTAATCTCTTGTCTTGAACCAGCGCCTTAAAACCGGCTAAACCAATTTTACCGCGACCTATATGGTCATGCTTATCACGCTTACTGCCAAGCGTACCAAAAGAATCGTTGGCGTGAATTAATTTTAAATATTTAAATCCGACTTTTTTACCAAACTCATCCAAAGTTTTTTTAACTGCTGTCTCGGTCCTTAAATCATAGCCTGAAGCAAACATATGACAAGAATCCAAACATATACCAACCCTGCCTTTATATTTAGACACACTTTCAATATGCTTAATCAAACTACCTAACTCTTCAAAAGTACTGCCAACTAAATTACCCGCCCCTGACGAACCTTCAAGTAGAAGCAGACAACTGCCCTTATAACCATCAAAAATTTTCTGAATTGCCCGCCAAGTTTTATGAAACCCAATTTTAGCCCCAACTTTTTTAGTGGATCCTAAATGTGTTATCACGTATTTACAGCCTAAAAGTGTGCCTCGCTCCAATTCCTCACGCACTATCGCAACAGAACCATAACGAATACTGGGAGTGATGGAGGCAAAATTAATGTAATAAGGAGTATGAATATAACTTTCGGCCTGATTATACTTTTTGCAGTTATTTTTAAATTCCTGAATCTGAACCGATGTAAGTTTACCAGCCGGCCCTCCTTGTGGTGGCCTAGAAAAAAACTGAAAAACCTCGCAACCGGCTAAAGCTGCTCGTTCGGGAGTTTTCTCTAATCCACCCGCGACGGAAACATGCGAACCGAATAACATAAAGGTGATTATTAACCTTCTTTATTATAACCTATATGAAAAATAATTATTCCACCAGGTTATTTTTCAACCATTCAATTACCCGACGATTAGTTAGAACCTGCTTGACATAATGACGATAATCTTCACTATTCAACTGAGAAATAACTCTTTCATCGTCTCTAAAATGCTCTAATGAGTGAGCTATTTCTTGTTCCACTGCCGCTTCGTCTACTTCCAGATTTTGTGTTTTGGCGAAAGCACGCACCACTAAAGAAACTTTTACCCGACGCTCGGCTGGCATACTAAATTCTTTTTTCAAGATTAACTCATCTTTTTTAATACTTTGCAAATACTGATTCCACTCTAAACCGCGCTCACTA
This sequence comes from uncultured Patescibacteria group bacterium, assembly GCA_937929825.1. GTDB lineage: Bacteria > Patescibacteriota > Patescibacteriia > Veblenbacterales > UBA10138 > UBA10138. The sequence goes on along the minus strand of CALFUV010000002.1, from coordinate 13,603 downwards.
ATACCAGACTTAAGTTCTGCTAACATTTTTTCAACTTCACTTATTAATAAAATTTCAGGTATATTGCCAAACTTAGCACCCTGCACCAAGGATTCCAACATTTCTCTTTCTATTCTCTGTTCTTCAACAAACTTTTTTTCATCTAACAGGTTCTGTTTAAGTTTATTTTTTAAATCATCTGCTCCTTCAAATCTACCTAACCCGCGAGCAAACTCATCATTTAATTCAGGTAGGGTACGTTCAAAAACCTGGATCATTTTGGCCCAGGCCTGGGCTTTTTTCCCGGCTAAATCTTGGCGATAATCGTCTGGAAAAATTATTTCAAACCTCTTTTCTTCCCCCGGCTTAAGGCCTGACAAATTATCTTCAAATACCGGTAGCAACTGACCGCTACCTAGAATAACCGGATAATTGGTTTGTTGACCTCCTTCTATTACTACTCCACCAAGGCTTATTTTAAAATCAATCTCCACCCTGTCTCCCCGATGCGCAGCCCTGTTAACAGACACCTCCGAAGCACGACTGTCTTTTATTTGTTCAATCAACTTATCAACCTCGCTTGGCTTCACCACAACTTCTTGACGTTTGATCTTAATTTTTCCCCAATTACCCAAATCAACCGACGGCAACTGGGCAACAGTGATATGAATAACCAAGGGGTCAAAAGACTGCAAGGCCAAATTAGGCTGGCCTACTACTTCTAAGTTTAATTTTTTTACTAAACGCGGATAATTTTCTTTTACCGCCTCCCACATGATTTCCTGTTCCAAAACACCGGGCGATAATTGCTTTCTTACAATATCATCAGGAATATGCCCGGGGCGAAATCCTTTGATATTAAGTTCAGACCCAACTTGCCTGATAGCACGTAATTCAAATTTAGCTTTTTCTTCAGGGGTAAGCGTAATAGTAATTTGAATTTTACCGCCATCAATTGATTTTATTTGGTGTTCCACAATATTAATTTAAATTAACAAAGCAACTAAAAGCAATGCTACTACGTTTAATATTTTTATCATCGGATTAATAGCTGGACCAGCAGTATCTTTATAAGGATCACCAACTGTATCGCCAGTTACAGCTGCCTGATGAGCCGGGCTACCCTTACCTCCATAATTACCGGCTTCGATGTATTTTTTAGCATTATCCCAAGCTGCCCCGCCGGTAGTCATAGAAATTGCTACAAACAGACCGGTTAAAATACTACCCACTAAAAGCCCGCCTAAAGCTTCAGGCCCCAAACCAAAACCAACCACAATTGGTGCTACCACCGGGATAAGAGCCGGCACTATCATCTGTTTAAGAGCTCCCTTGGTAACAATATCAACCGCTTGTGCATAATCAGGCTTCGCTGTGCGCTCCATAATTCCCGGTATTTCTCTAAACTGCCGTCTAACTTCTTCCACTACTTGTCCAGCTGCCTTGCCCACCGCTTCCATAGAAAGAGCGCCAAAAAGATAGGGGAGTAACCCGCCTATAAAAAGACCAACTAATACTTTGGGGTCATCAAGTAAAAATTTTATTACCACACCTCGGTCAGCAAATTCTTGCACATAAGCGGCAAATAAAACCAAGGCTGCTAAACCAGCACTGCCAATAGCATATCCTTTAGTTACTGCTTTAGTGGTGTTACCAACCGCATCCAAAGGATCTGTCACAGCACGAACGCTTTCAGACAGTTCAGCCATTTCAGCAATACCACCAGCATTATCAGTTATAGGACCATAAGAATCTATGGTTACAATAATACCCGTCATAGAGAGCATCGCTATAGCAGCTATTGCTACACCAAACAAGTTAGCAAGACCATAAGAGGCTAAAATTGCGGCGGCAATCACCACTACCGGCCAAGCCGTAGAACGCATAGCTACAGCCAAACCAGCAATAATATTGGTACCATGGCCGGTAGTGGAGGCCTGAGCAACCGTCCGCACCGGTTTATAATTAGTACTAGTATAATACTCTGTTATCCAAACCAACAAAGCTGTAACTAGCAAACCAACCAAGCTTGCTAAATAAATATTTATTTCAGGATAAAGCCCGTTGCCGGCCATAAAATACTTGGTGACAAAATAAAAACCTATGGCTGCCAAAAAGCCGGCTGTTGCCAACCCTCTATATAAAGCCGCCATAATATTGCCGCTTGAAGAAATTTTTATTATTAAACTAGCCAACAGTGACGCCAAAACAGAAATACCTCCCAAAACCAAAGGATACATAATGGCCGCATCAAAGTTCTTAAAAACTAATGACCCCAATATCATAGCTGCTACTGCAGTTACGACGTATGATTCATAAAGATCTGCAGCCATACCAGCACAATCACCAACATTATCACCCACATTATCAGCAATGACTGCTGGATTCCTGGGATCATCCTCTGGAATTCCGGCCTCAACCTTACCAACTAAATCGGCTCCTACATCAGCGGCTTTAGTATAAATACCTCCACCCAAACGAGCAAAAACAGATATTAAACTCCCGCCAAAACCCAAGCCCACTAAGGCTGGCAAATTACCGTTTGTAAACCAATAAACTGCGGACACGCCCAACAAAGCTAAACCCACCACCAATAATCCAGTTACCGAACCGCCCCTGACAGCAACTTTAAAAGCGGAACCCAAACCTTCTTTAGCCGCCTCGGCTGTACGTACATTAGCTCTTACCGAAACATTCATGCCAATAAATCCGGCTAGAGCTGAGAGAACAGCTCCCGCTAAAAATGAAATGGCCGTGACCCAATTCCAAAATAATCCCAACAACAAAAAAAGTACTGCCGCGATAACAGCTACAGTTTTATATTGCCGATTTAAATAAGCTTTGGCGCCAGCCTGAATAGCCGCGGCAATTTCACGCATACGGTCAGAGCCTGACGGTAATTTGATTATCCAACGCATTAAGGCCAAACCCCAAATTATAGTAATGACCGAAGTCAATAAAGCAAATGAGATTGGCGTAAACATAAAAATTAAAAGGTTAAAGATAAAAAGGATTTAAAATCTAATTAATTTAAATAATAGAATCTTGAGTTTTATTTTCAGAGTCAGACTGAATCTCTGTTATAGCCTCGCTCGACCCCAGTGATTCTTCTTCGGTTGTATTTTCCTCTGCCAAACCCTCAATATTCTGTACTTCGCCTGTAACACTGCCAACAATATCTATTTTCCAACCTGTAAGTTTTACTGCTAATCGCACATTTTGTCCGCCACGACCAATAGCTAAAGACAACTGGTCTTCGGCCACTGTTACCCGGGCAACACGATTAATCTCATCTATTTCCACCAATTGAACTTTAGCAGGAGCCAAACTGGCAGAAATAAATTTAGCCGGGTCTTCTGACCATTCAATTATATCAATTTTTTCTCCTCCTAGTTGAGTAATAACAGTTTGTACACGCATACCGCGCTGGCCAACACAAGAACCAATTGGGTCAACGTTTGGTTCGGTAGCTGCCACAGCTATTTTTGTACGACTACCTGCTTCTCGGGCAATGGATTTTATCTCTACTGTACCGGCCGCTATTTCCGGCACTTCTTGAGTAAATAACTGCCGAACTATTTCCGGATGAGTACGTGAAACTAAAACTTCCGGACCGCGCGATGAGGCGGAAACAGAAACTAAATAAACTTTCAATCTGGCTCCTATAGCATAGTGTTCGCGGGGAATTTGCTCGGCATAAGGCATAACTGCCACCGTATGACCTAAATCCACAAATACAGTTCGTCCTTCCACACGCTGTACTGTACCTAAAACAACTTGTCCTTCTTTATCTTTATATTCGGAAAAAACCATCTCACGCTCGGCTTCCCGCAAACGTTGAATAATAACCTGCTTGGCTGTTTGAGCCGCCACCCGGCCATAGCCTTCAGGCGCTGTTAACTCTGTTCTTATTTCTTCACCCTCAACTGCGTCTTTTTTAATTTTCTTGGCGTCTGCCAGTAAAATTTCTTTTTTGGTATTTATTTCTTCCTCACCCTCAGCCGGACCTGCTACCACTGTTTTTACATCAAAAATCCGACTTGCTCCGGTAACCGGATCAAATTCTACTTTAATATTTTGATTTGGCTCGCCAAAATCCTTGCGATAAGCGCTAGCTAATGCCTGCTCAATAGTTTCCACCACAGCCGATACTGGAATATTTTTCTCCTCGCAAATCTGTTGAATGGCCATTAAAATTGGAGATGTCTGCATATTTAGTTGTTATTAAATTGTAATAGACAATAAAAAACTAGGCTACTTATAAAGCACCTAGTAATAGCAATATATAACAAATAAACTAATAATGTCAATAAAAAACCCAAACGCTCCGGAGCGTTTGGGTTGTGATTGAAAATTATAGTTCTTTTACATTTATAAATAACCTGGGAGTGATTTTATAGGTTTTTTCAAACTCTTCTTTACTGAGATTGTCTATAACAATCTCCAACACTGCTCCTCTGAGATCAAACTTGGAAATTGTTTTCCACTCAATATTATTTTTTTCACAGGCCTTTCTTAGATCAGAGGGGTTGCTGTCAGAAATTACAATAACTCTTTTTTTCCTTTGGCCATCTTTTCTATAGCTTTTCTTACCTCCGTAAATAAGTGCCAATCTTTATCAAATAATGTATCTAAAGCGTCAACAAAAATTCCTTCCAAGTATTTACCATCAAACGCACCGCTAGTTTGTGGTGTCCAGTTTTTCACTTGAGAAATAATTTGCTCCTGTGTGCCATCTAAACCTACTGTTTTGGCTTTTTTAAGCCAGGATTCCATTTCTTTAGGATTAGATAGTGCATAGTTAAGATTATGTCTCAAAATACCAATTTCTCTTTCTAATAATTGATAAGAGTATATCTCAATGCCAATTTTATCTTCTTTTTTCTCGCCTTTAGTTAATCTGTTATACTCGGCGATAATATTATTAAGTTTTAAAATATCAACAAATCCAACATTAGACAAAGACATTAATAAGGAAAAATCTGGATCATCGGCAAGTAAATATTTTTCATTCTCAAAACCCAGAATGATAATATTTTCTTTATTAGAAGAATACTCCTTAATCATTGAAATAACAGATTTATTGGGGTGGGGACCAAATACATTCACATCTACTAATATAAGAAAGGTCTTCTGTGAATATATTTTTAAGATATCTTTGTAGACTCTTTTTAAATAAATTGTTATCGCTTATTATTTGAGCTTTCATTTTTACTCCTTTTTTGTTGTTAAATAACTATTTTTATCTTTAAATTAATTGCTATTTAGTTTTTAATCTATAAATAAAAATACCAACCAAGACCGGTTTTAAAGAAAAGAAAAAGTTGGATAGTTTGTTGAAGTTTGTTGGGGGATTGATTGTTTGTGTTGGTGGAGTTGTTTTTGAGGGGTGCCTTACGGCGGATTTTGGTGGTGATTGGGGGTGGGATAAATCTCAAGGTTCAATTGTTTAAACCCTAGGACTTATCCCAGCCCCGCTACCACTGTCCCCTATATTCTCTACCAAATTGTTAATCCCTAATCTTCACTATCCAACTGTATTATTATGATAGCGCATTTTTAAAAAACTGTCAAACCATAATAAAACCGCTGGTTTTTATGGTTCGTTGATAACTGATTTGTAATGTTTAAGTTCTATCGCATCGTCTGCCGGGGATAATAATATAGCAATAACATCAAAGCGTACTCTCTGTGAAAGTTGGGGGTGGGCTGTTATATAAGCTTGGCCAGCGCCCCTAAGTTTAGCTTGTTTAAGCTTATTAACCGCTTCTTCCGGCTTACCAAAACCTGTTCCTCGTCTAGATTTAACTTCTACAAACACCAATTCACCATCTTTTTGAGCAATAATATCAATTTCTCCCCATCTTCCGGCATGCCAATTTTGCGCCAAAATAAAATATCCCTGTTCTTCTAAATAAGTACGAGCTACCACCTCGCCGGTGTTCCCGGTTTTTTGACGACGGTGCGGCATTTTAAAATTACCTTATTTATTAAAATACTTTTGATTAGCCAGTTTTCTGGCACGCTCAGCTCGTTCTTGGGGCGCTTGCCAAATAGCATATTTCAAAATAAAACTTATCCAAACTACTGCCATTATTAACCATAATAAAAACCAAAAACGACTGCCTAGGGTGGGAGTAGAAGTTTGTGTAAAGAAAAAACTAATACCCATCAAAACACCAAAAGTTATTGCCAGATTGCTTATTTTTTTAATAATTTTTCTATTACTCGGGTCCTTAAATTTAAAATAGATAAAACTACCCACCAACCCCAGCAAAAAACTGGCACCTGAAAGACTTATCATCAGCCAAAAATAAACACCGGTAAAAGGCGCCGGATAGGGCGTAAACCAATAAGAGAAAGTGAAAAAAGGTGTTAACCAATTGGGCATATTTAAAAGATAAAAACTTAAAAGTTAAAATGATACTAAAATAAAAAAAGACTTTTGTCTAGTTTAGTAAAAATTAAAAAATTTTTCTTAATTTATAGATTTATAATTTTACAAACACAAAACCATAATGATATGGCCCGGCTTCAAATTCCTTTTCCTTACTAAATCCAGCTTGGGCAGCTAAATTAGCAATAGTTTGGGGAGGTAAACGATTACCTGGCGGCGGTCCAAAGGGCGTAGGGTTTACTTTCCAATCAACCACTAAAAGCTTGCCGCCTTGTTTTAAAAGCCTAGCCACCTCTTTTAAAATATGTTCATTTTTACGTGATTGAAACATAATATTAATAAGTAATGCTCTGTCCAATGAACCAGCCGGAATTTTGGTAGCGCCAACACGCTCAATATCAGACCACACAGTTTCAATGTTTAAAAAATTATCCAATTTAGCCTTACTTATTACTCCATCTAAGGCTGATTTTAAAATATCCACCGCATAAACTTTACCACGGCTACCAACCAGCTTGGCAGCGGGTAAAGTAAAATAGCCTGCTCCACCACAACCAAAATCAGCCACCTGGTGGCCAAATTGTAATTCTAGCTCTTTAGCCAAAAGATTAGTTGGATTTAATAGTTTTACAACTGCCTCATCTTTCATACTTTTATATTATAGCAGTCGTTGCCTTAGGGGGCGATAGGTTAATCTGTGTAACTTACAAGGCCCCAATAACTCAAGGTTTTTGATGTGGCGGCTGGTTCCGTACCCCTTATTTTGTGCTAAATCATAACCGGGATATTTTTTATCCAAATTAATCATCAGTCTATCACGATAAACCTTAGCCATAATCGAAGCTAAAGCAATGGAAAAAACACCGGCATCACCATTTATTATATTTTTTACAGGACACTTCCCCAAAAACTCTTCTTGGCCGGCAACATAATCAGTTAAAATATAATCGGCTGCTGGTTTTAATTTTTTAACCGCCCTTTCTATAGCCAACTTATTGGCTTTACTTAAACCAAGATTATCAATTTCTTGATTTGATACCACACCAACGGTCCAATTAATATTTTTTGAAAGTTGATTAAATATTTTTTCACGTTGTTGTGGTGATAATTTTTTTGAATCTCTCACCAGACCAAAAGAAGCTTGGTCGGCAGATATTTGTGACGGCAATATTACTACAGCCACAGCCACCAACGGACCAGCCCAAGCACCGCGACCCACTTCATCCACTCCGGCAACAAAACTATAACCCTGTCGCCATAGTCTTTTTTCGTGTCTCAAATTTGGTTTCTTATTCATAGAAATTTATTTAAACTTGACAAAATCTCCATATTAGTTATCATATCAAAATACTTTAACAAACGGATATTTAAGTTTTTGGTTTCTAACGTTGGACACGCGTGGGCAAAAAGCTCACATGTATCTAGGCTAGAAACTAAAAACTTAGTTTAATAATTAACATAAGGCTAAGTATCAGCCTCGTGTTTTTAATGCAATTTAAAAAATAAAAATAAACAAAAGGAGGTCAAAATGACCAAAAATTCCACGTCCCACAAAATCTCCAAAATCTCCTGGGCCATGAAAATAGCCTTTGCCCTAGCTTTTGCGCCGGTTTGCTTATTAATATTAGCCCTGGCCTTCAAACTGCCGCTACCAGCTGCTCCTTGCATAAATCTGTTTAGCGATAATCCGCCGGAATATATTTTTTTCTTTACTTATTCAGCCAAAAATATTCCCAGCTCAACGGCCTTTACACTTATATGCTTTTCGTTTGGAATTGGTTTATTGTCTTGGTTGGCATTAGAAAGAGGGTCAATAAAACAAACCTTCAAAGATTTAGTCAATAATTTGAAAGAAGATATTTCTGGTTTTTTTAATAACAATGACGAATCTTATATCAAAAATGTTAAAAAAAATGCTATTGCCAACCCAAAAAAGACTGTTCATAAAATTAAACTTGTTGGTAAACAACGAATAACCAAATCCTAATTATTACAATAAAAACTGGGCTCTAAATAAAGAGCCCTTTTTTATTTATAAAAAATAATATATCTGTTGTCTTTCTGCTTTCCTCATAAATCAGGTTAGTTTATAATCCTAAACTTTGTCGTGCAAGCATAATACAACTGCCATCAGCCATAATTTTAATACCTAACTGCTTAGCCTTTTGTCTTATCTTCTCACTTTCCGCACCAGGCTGAAACCAAACTTTGGTTATACCAACCTCAACCACTTCGTCTAATATTTTTAACCCCTCTTCCGGAGGCACCACAAAAATAACCACATCTGGCTTCTGCCGAACATCTTTTAATGAGGAATAAATTTTTATACCACTAATTTCTTGATATTTTGGATTTACTCCCACGATATTAAATCCCGCGCCAACCAAATCTTTTAATACTAGATAACCATACTTTTCTTTATTAGTTGTTGCTCCAACTAAGGCATATTTATAAGCCTTATTAATAAAATCTTTGATTGTCATATTAATACTTTAATACTTTCCTCGCGCCTCAATTGCCTGAGCAATTCTTTCTATAGCAATCACATAAGCCGCTGTGCGTAAAGATAATTTTAATTGTTCTGCCCTTTGCCAAACCTGTTTAAAGGCCTGTATCATTATCGGTTTAAGCTTAGTCATAACTTCTCCCTCATGCCAATAATACTGTTGTAAATTCTGAACCATCTCAAAATAAGAAACTGTTACTCCGCCAGCGTTAGCTAATACATCCGGTACCACAATTATTTTACGTTTGGCCAATTTGATGTCAGCTTCGGGAGTAGTCGGTCCGTTGGCCATTTCAAAAATAACACGGGCTTTTATACGACTAACATTTTTATCAGTAATCTGATTTTCTAAAGCAGCTGGTATCAAAATATCAACCGGCAATTCCAATAATTTAGAATTAGAAATTGCTTTAGTGTTAGGAAAATTTTTAAGCGAGCCGTTTTGTTTTTTAAATTTCTCTGCCGCCGGCACATCCAAACTACGTGGATTATAAATTCCACCAGAAGAATCTGACATAGCAACTACACGATAACCAGCTTGATACAATAACTGAGCCATAATACCACCTACATTACCCATACCTTGAACTGCCACGGTGGTTTGTTTGGGTTTTATTTTCAATTTGTTTACTAATTCCTGTAACACATACATTCCGCCCTGAGCTGTGGCTAGTACTCTTCCTTGTGAACCGCCGCTGTTTAATGGCTTGCCTGTAACCACAGCTGGTTCTTGATAGCCAACAATCTTCTCATATTCATCCCTTACCCAAGCCATAATTTCTGGGGTGGTATTAACATCTGGCGCCGGCACATCTTTTTGAGGGCCAATAAAAAGTGCTAAACGCCGAGTAAGGGCGCGGGTTAATCTTTCTAGTTCACCTGCGGATAATTTTTTTGGATCAACCTTAACACCCCCTTTGCTGCCGCCCAGAGGTACCCCAACCACCGCACATTTTACAGTCATCCAAAAAGCTAGCGCCTTAACTTCATCTAAATTAACTTGAGGGTGATAACGAAGGCCACCTTTATAAGGCCCACGCGCCGAAGAATATTGCACACGATACCCTTCAAAAACCTTTACTGATCCGTTATCCATTGTTACAGGAAAAGAAAACTGCAAAATTCTTTCTGGGTTTTTTAATTGTTCAAAAATTGACGGCGGAATTGAACTGTGGTTAGCTGCTTGTTTAATTTGTTTAAGAACATTGGTAAAAACTGACATATATAAATGACAAATTAATAATATTAAAATTTAGCTGCAGCCGGATCTGTTGGTGTGGCTATAGTAGTTGGCTTTTTAGCTAACCCCCAATCAATATTAACACCTCTAAAACCCCTGGCTTTTTGCAAATATTCATAAGCCTTAAGAGCGGCAGTAGCTCCCCAGCCAGCAGAAATCACAATTTGTTTATAACTTATAGTGGTAATATCGCCGGCGGCAAAAATTCCCGGTTCGCTAGTTTCCGCATCAAGATTAATTTTTATTTGTTGACGTTCGTCTAATTCTACTAAGCCTTGTATTATTTGGGAATTTACCACATAACCAACTTCAATAAAAACACCGTCAGTAAAAATCTCTCGCTCTTTGGTTCTGTCATTCACATCCACTAACAATAGGCTTTTAACCACCATTTCGCCTTTGATTTCCTTAACTTCACTATTTAAAATTAATTCAATATGATCCTGTTTAAGTTGTTCCACCAAAACAGCTTCAGCGCGAAAATTTTCACTGCGATGAATCAAATAAACCTTGGGGCATATCTTCGCTAAAAGTAAAGCCGCGTCCACCGCGCTATTTCCACCACCAACTACTGCTACAGTTTTACCGCGGAAAAGTGGCGCATCGCAAGTAGCACAATAAGAAACGCCCTTACCGCCAAACTCTTTTTCTCCCGGAACTCCTAAATGCCGATGAGTAAGTCCGTAAGCCAAAATAAGACTATGGCTTTGAAATTCCTGGATATTGGTTTTTACCCAAAAAACTGGCTTATTATCATTATCAAGTTTTTTTTCAATAACCCTAACCTCGGCATAATTAAAAATTGCTCCAAATTTTTCAGCCTGATTTTTAAATTTATTCATCAGAGTTGGCCCATCAATTAAATCAACGCCGGGGTAATTTTCAATTTCATTAGTAGTAGCCGCCTGACCGCCAATGTCCTGAGTAATAACCAATGTACGCATAGCTCTTCGCGACGCATAAAGCGCTGCTGTCATGCCGGCTGCCCCAGCACCAACAATAATAACATCGTATAATTCTTGGTTTGAGATATTCATGTAATTATGAAGAGTGTTTATCAAGAGCGGCTTTTAAATTATCTTTAGATTGCACCCCCACAAACTGTTCAACCACTTGTCCATTCTTAAAAATTAACAATGTTGGGATAGACATTATTCCATAACGGGAAGCCACTGTGCTGTTTTCATCAACATTAAGTTTACCAACCTTAGCTTTGTCCACCGCTACCTCATTAGCTAACTCCTCAATAATTGGTCCTTGAATACGACAAGGTCCGCACCAGGGAGCCCAAAAATCCACCAATACCGGCACGGTTGATTTAAGAACTTCTGTTTCAAAATTTTGCTCTGATAATTGTAATTCGGCCATAAAATTTTAAATTAATAATTAAATTTAAGTTATTTTAAATAATTGGGAAATCGTATGCTTCAATTCCTTAATTTTTAATTCATTATCTACACCCATACACCCTTGAGCTTCGGCTTCTAAAAGCATAGTGCCTAATCTAGAAAGAGAGGCTCTGGCAGCCACAATTTGCTGTAATAATTCAGCACAGCTACGTTTAGTTTCATACATTTTTTTTAAAGCCATAACCTGACCCTCAGTTCTATTTAGTTGGTCTTTTATAGCCTTAGGATCACATAATTCATTATTCATAATACTATATACTAGTATATAGTATAATAAAAAATTGTCAACATTATATTTTACGACGCTTAATTGTTCTACATGGAACAAATAAACTAATAGAATTTAAAAAATATCTAATTCTAATTACAAAATAACTCTATTACAAAAGCTTTGTTAAAAATATTAATTTAACTTAATTATCTTGAGTAATAATTTTGCCTTAATAAATATCTATAATTATCGACTTTTCTTTTTTAATTAACTGTTATCTCTATTTATTTCGCTTAATTTATGTGTTAATTATTGGAAACATAAAAGCTATATCTTAATTTAATAACATAATTTTATTTATGAAATAAAAGCAAATCGATAATAAAATGTTTATTTTTATCTTAATATTTTTTAATTTTTTTATTAATAATAAATTTAGGTACTTAGTGGACCGTACCGGACTTGAACCGGTGGCCTCTTCCATGCCATGGAAGCGCTCTACCAGCTGAGCTAACGGCCCACTAAGTACCCAAGTTAAACAAATTTAATTTTAATTTTTATTATAATTTAGTCAATAGCTAATTATTACTTTTTGTTCCATGTAGAACATTTTTAATTAAATCATAAATTATTACCATGGGGAAAATTATCACTGCTCTTATTATACGTTTAATCCTCCATGGTTGAATTAATAATCGCCAAAACCACTCTAGACCAATACATCTAATTATTGCGGGGGCACGTTTTATTTGACCAGACAAAAAATCAAATGTTCCACCAACACCAATACCAACCTTAACCGGCGTTTGTTTTAAATTTTGATATAACCAAAACTCCTGAAGAGGATGACCTAGAGCCAATAATAAAATATCAGGTTTTATTTCTTTTAATTTTAAAATTAAATTATTACTAAAAATTTCAAATTCATCTTTTGTTGTGGGTAAACAATTTTCAGCACCAAAATTTCCAACAATATTAATATTTTTGTATTTTAATTGTAAATTAAGCGTCGTTTTATTTAAAATATGTTGAGTACTACCAGCTAAAAACACAGAATAACCTCTTTGGCCAGATTCTTTAATAATTTGCTCAACAAAATCTACTCCAACTACTCTACCATTTCTTATTGGTTTACCATATAAATATGAAGCTATAACTAATCCTATGCCATCTGCTAAAACAAGGTCTGCCTTACATAAAACAGCTAAATAGTCTGGGTTAAGCCTTGCTTCCAAAAAAATTTCTGGATTAGCAGTAACAACAATATGTGGTTTATTTATTTTAACAAAAGAATCTACCCTACCAAGCGCCTCAGAAACAGAAAGATCACTAATATTTATACCAAATAAATTAAACATAGGTCATGTTCTATTGCTATTTATAATAACTCGGGGATTTTTTTGGGGGAAGACCAAAACTCATTTTAAGCAAAACTCTAACTACTTACTGAGCAAAAAGTGAATCGTTGGCTCGAACCGATGAAAAAATGGATAAAAGTTGCTTCAAACCTCGTCAAAATCGCAAGGGATAGCCCCCTTTTGGAGAAAAAGGTTATTGCCAAAGAAATCTTTGGCTCGAACCTGCGCTTGGCGAACCAGTGTTTCCCTATGCCGTAGCGCAACGCGCCGCGGCTTTGGTCGACTAAATTCCCGAAAGTCAAATTTTGGTGGTGTCTACTGGACGATGTTAGAACTTTCTTTGAGCAAAATCCTGAATGATTGCTCGGTTTTTGGCGGAGCAGAAACCAAAACGGAACGCTCAGGCGGGCAAAAAGGAAGGGGGTTGGGGGAAGGAATTTTTGCCCACCCGCTATGCCCGCTTTGCGGGCGAGCGATAATTTTTATTTATAATACCAAATCAA
>CALFUV010000001.1 GCA_937929825.1 uncultured Patescibacteria group bacterium | reverse complement strand
GTGGCGGCAAAACAGGTGATAAAGGAAATTTTGATAATTCGCTAGCTCAAACCAGTTTACCGGGTAATAATTTGGGTCGGGTTTTGCAAGCTAGCACGCCCACTTGCGCTTCACCTCAAAAGCCTTCAGGCGGCGTGCCGGTAACGCAGGATAATACTACTGTCAATTTTGTAGCTTGTGATCAGGCAGGCAATCAAAGCTCTGTAGTTTCCGGAGTTTATCGGTGTAACACCAGCCCGCCAAATATATCTTTTACTGCTTCAACCCCGCCCCTTAACAGCTGGACCAATGGTAATATCTCGGTTACAGCGCAGGCTTATGATGCTGACAGAGTATCTAATTTACGGCAATGCTGGACAAACACCGCCGACAATTGCACGCCGTTAACTTCTTTTGGCAATTGCAATGGCACTACTACCACTTGTTCCGGCACCGCAATTTACAATGCCAGTCAGGGGCAAATAAGAATTTGTGTTCAGGCGACTGATGTGCCGGGCAATACCAGCACTGTTCAATGCTCTGGGCCTTATGGCCGGGATACTACGAATCCTAACAACCCCAGCATTATTCCCGCCAATCCTAATATTAATAATCCTTACCTTACCAATAATAAAACTCCTTCCATAAATGTGGGCGGTACAGATAATTCAGGCGGCAGCGGCGTTGCTGGTTTTACAGTTGATTTTTATGATCATTTAGGCGGCAGTACTTGGCAATATTGTACTTCACAAACCATTTCCGGTTTCTCTGGCACTTTAACTATGCCCATAGCTTGCTACAACGGCACTTATGGCGGTGTTGGTGGTGAGGAATTTGGCATATTCAAAAAATTTAAACAACCCCTAGCTTGGCTGAAAAATATTTTCTTGCCAAAGGCGCAGGCGCAGGGGCAGGTAGGCGGTGAGGGTTTGTATCGTTTTCAAATTCGCTCACGTGATTTGGCTGGTAATTATTCCAACATTGTTTATCATTATGTGGAAATAGATACTACCCCGCCTAGCACCCCAACTTTTAATAATTTTGGTTATCATTGGGCGGGCGTGAATTATATTAACCAGAATATAATGAATAACCATCAAGAGCAGATTATAATTACCGGTACCTGTTCCGGGGCCTCTTCTTATATAATGTATCTTAATAATTTTTTGGTGGCTACTGGTCAGCCTTGTAATAATGGCGCTTGGTCATACAGTATTTATCCATCCGATTTAGCCGACCATGTACCTGCTGACGGTGAATTTTTCTGGCAAATTTTTACTTATGACGCGGCTAATAATTATTCAACTAGTTATGCTATGGGTGTAAAAGATACCACTCCGCCTACCGTGCCGTCTGGAGTGATTTGTACTAGTTATATTAATAATTATCCTGCCATACCTGTAAATTGGCGAAATTCAACAGACCTAGCTGGTATTAGATATTATCAGGTGCAAAATTATACTTGCGCTTCTTCTTCTACGCCCGGTGGAGCTTGTCAATCACCAACACTTTTAACTACCAGCGGTGGAATTTATAGCCCTAATTATAGTTACACTCCATCGGGTGATCGTTATTATGCTTGGGCAGTAAGAGCTATGGATAATGCTTTAAATTTCAGCGCTTATTCACCGCTTTCTCCTGCTTGTCTTTCTGATCGCACGTCGCCTAATTCTACTAATATAGTGCCTTGTGGGCAGGGCAGTCAAACCACTTGTTCGCCCACGAATAATACTACGCCTACAATTCAATTTACTCCGGGGACTGATCCGCTGGTGAATGGTGTGGCTTCGGGCAGTAGTTGTGTTACTGTAAGCACCTTTCAGCCGGGAGGCGCTGAATGTGGCGGCTTTGGAGTGTGTTTAGATCCTAATACAAATACTTATACTTTGCCTTCTTCGTGTTATTATAATCAATTAGGTAAAAAAGATGAGCCGGCTGGATTTTTTGTTAGTCTTTGGCGACGGGTGGTTAATTTTGTAAAAGCTGACCAACCAGCGCCTACCGGCGGTGATGGCACTTATTTTTTCCGCTTGCAAACTCAGGATGCGGCAAGTAATATTTCAAGATTTAGCTACCACCCGGTAGAAATTGATACTGTTGGGCCAATGGTTGGCAATGATCTGCAAATAAATGTTGATCCGCGGCCAAATCTTTTACCCAATCAGTCGCGCAATTACACCGCTAGTTCGGAAGATATGAGTACTTGGCAAACCAATTCCAACTGGCCCAAGTTTACCATAGGTTGCACCAGTGATTGCCAGTTTAAAGAGGAAAATCCTATGAATACACTTATTAACTGGCACCCTGAACGTGGTGATCTAGTTTCAATATCTTGCGCCGAAATAGCTGGCCAATTCCCAAATATGTACTGCTCAACTGAATGCAGTGCGCCTGATTCTTATGCTGCTTGCTTTAATGTGCATTTTGATCCTAATTTTGGTAAAGGGCATAATGGCACGTTGATAGTGCCTTTGGCTAATGTATTCCGCGATACAGCTGGCAACCCGGCCCAAGGCACAGCTCAATTAACTATTGAGAATCAGGCGCCAGCTATAATAGTAAAGTAATTGCCACAGCGCGCAGGAATTATTGGTGTTTTATAAACCTGCAAAAACCGCCTGATTTTTTGCGTTTTTTTGCAGGTTTATAAAGCCTTTCCCCTCTTGACAAAACCCTTAAAAAGGTATATGTTAGCTTGTTAAGTCCAGCTGGTATGCTACTAATATAAGCAAGGCTTAACTTTAAATTAAAAAGCACTTTAACAAACAATATTATCTTAAAGCATTAAGCTAAAAGGTAATTTT